>NZ_JBRKIT010000033.1:0-11992 GCF_052983395.1 Sinomicrobium halophytocola | reverse complement strand
ATCCTTTATCTGAAAACTCACCCCGCCTACACGCTCTATCTTCTCCAGCAAAACGGTGACACTCTCCGAACGCTTCAAAACCCCCGAAAATATCATATCCCTTTTACCGGCGTCATCAAACTTCACTTCCAGGTCATACCAGCGCGAAAGAATACGCAACATCGCTTCCAGCCTCATATCCTCAAACCTGAACTCGCCGTGTTTCCAGGCGATCTCGTTGGTTACATTTGCTGCTGTTACCTCCAGAGTTTCCTTACCATCCTCTACTACGGACTGTTGCCCCGGAAAAATTGTCCTTGTTAAAGCCCCATTGCTTACGCTGACCTTCCCCGCTACCAAAGTGGTCAACACCCGGCCTTCTTCACGATAACCCTTAATGTTAAATTCCGTGCCCAACACTTCTACCACCTGTTCCCGGGTATGTACCCTGAAGGGCGTATCATCGTGTCTGGCAGCAGGAGATACCTCAAAATAAGCCTCCCCGTAGACCAGCTCCACTTCGCGGGGACGGCCCTCTGCAAACGATACAGGGTATTTTATCCGGGTCTCCGAGTTCAACCATATCCCCGTACTGTCAGAGAGCTGTACGTAAAACTGCCCCCCTCTCGGAACTGTTAGATAATTATACACTGTCTCCGCCTCGGAAACCGATGCCCCCTCCCTATACACCAGACGTTTGCCATTGCTTTTCGCTTTGCCTGTAGTGTATGGACGGCCTTCCTCAAGAACTATATCTTCTCCGTCTTCCAGGGTAAGGACCGCTTTATTCCCTCCGGAGGTAATCGGGGTAACCATCTCCGTGTCCTTAACCGAAGAACCGTTAAAAATGCTTTCTTTAAAGATGAATCCTATGGACAACAATAGCAGGATAACTGCTACTGCTGCATATTTTATATACCGGGAAATAAAGCGTGGCTTCCCGGGGTGATCCACAGGCTGTTTATGTACCTGCACAGGTTCGAACGGCTTTTCCAGTCTGGAAATCAGCCGGTCCCAGGAGGCTCCTTTATCCAGGTTATCCTCAAAGCCGGCCTTCTGCCATGTCTTGTATGCATACAGGTAAGACTTAAAGGCACGCCTGTTCTCCTCGCTCTCCTCTATCCATGATGTCAAGGTCCGGAATTCATCCGCCCCGATCTCTCCCGTGGTATAGGCCGCTATCAGCTCCAATATATCGTCAGTGATCTTATCCATGACCGTATCGTCTATTTTATATATTATAATTTCCTAATATCAGGTGACAAAATTTAACATGAATCTTTCAGAAGAAAGTAATTTAATAGGTATACTGGAAAAGTATAAATCATAACCACAAGCATCCCCCGACGGTCTTTAACTACATTACCCTTTTTTTTGTAGTCGGTGTCGGAAAAAGAAAAAGCCCCGTTTTTTTTTGCAGTTTGGTCAATTTCCAGGGGTTGCTATGGTACAAAACAATCAATAAAAGCAATCTCACACACAATTCCGTCATAATCACTACCTCTCAATCTGTTTTGTATCTGCACTGAACTAAACCTATGAAACCAACATGATTAAATTAATCATTAAAGCACAAACACGCATAATTGTTTTAATCGTCGAAGCTGAGCGGCAGTCAGATGAAGGTTCCATCCCGATATGCTCCGGGACAAGTGGTGACCATTGAAAAAACAATAAAAAAACACATGAAATTGCTCTTTAGTTACCGGGTTATTAAGTTACTGAGTTATTCAGACAATACCGCGTAAACTCAATAACTTAGCAGTTCAAATCAACTACCTCGGGGCAAGCCCGCGAGGTATTCAAACGAGCAAACCTTAGTTCATTTCGATACAGAGCATCGGGGAATAAAACCCATTTAATGGGATTTAATAACTCCAACTATCGTATTGCATTTCTTGTGGGCTCACCATTTATGATACGCCACAAACCCAATGGGTTTTTATTCTGCAATTCCATGGGCAAATAATCCGGGTCCCAGTTTTGGTAAGCGACCGGTTTCAAAAACCGTTTAATGGAGAAGGGCCCGACAGCGGTAAACCTACTATCGCTTGTTGCCGGATAACCACCTCCATGCTGTGTTGCATAAAGTACCCGAACACCGTTGGAGAAGTTATTCAACATTAACCTACCGGCCATATCGGACACGGTTTCAACGAGTGCTTGATACTTATGCAAATCCTGTTTTTCTGCAAATATGCATGCCGTTAATTGACTGGCAAAATGTTGGGACAAAGCAGCCAGTTCGTCTTCATTTTTATACGTAACCACAATAGAAAAGGTTCCGAAGACTTCTTCGGACAGATTTTCATTGGCCAAAAACACCGGCGTGTCGGTTTTTAACACGATAGATTCAACTGAAATTCCGTCTCCCGGTTTTCCTTGTGCCAAAATCTCCACCTGATCGACATTCAGGGCTGCCGCTTTTCCCCTTCTGAAGGAATCTGCAATACTATCCGTTAATAATGCCTGAGGTTCCATTGCCTTTAATTCATTTTGCAAAACTGCTGAAAAAGAATTGAACTCTTCGGTTTCAGGGACAATTAATACTCCGTTATTGGTGCAGTACTGACCTGCTTTATCCGTTAAAAAATCTTTAAACCGTTGCGCAAATGCAGCCGCATTATTTTTCCAGTATGCCGGCAATACAAAAACAGGGTTTACACTTCCCATTTCTGCAAATACAGGGATAGGTTCCGCTCTTTTGCCGGCCGTATCGTAAATGGCCCTACCCCCGGAAACGGATCCCGTAAAGCCGACAGCTTTGATTAATTTGTGCTTTACCAGGTATTGTCCTCCCGCATTCCTATTGGAAAAAATCTGCCCGAAAAGCCCCTTGGGATAACCTGCTTTTTCTAAAGCTCTTTTAATAACCTGTTCCATGTAAACACTCGTTTTCGGATGTGCAGCATGTGCTTTCACAACAACAGCGCATCCGGCGGCGAATGCCGCTGAAGTGTCAACCCCGGCGGTTGAAAATGCAAAAGGCCAGTTACTGGCTCCAAAAACAGTTACCGTACCCAAGCCCTTCCCGATCGTTCTGAGATCGTAACCCTCATAATCCGAACCATGCACCTTCGTATCGATACGGATATCCAATACATGGCCCGACAACAGGGCTTCCGCATTCTCTCTCCACGCTTCTACCAACCAGCTCTTTTCAGCTCGCAGGGCCTCTTTCGGAAGGTGTGTTTCCTGATGTGCTATTGAAATGATTTCTTCATCTGAGTTTTCGATCTCACTGGCTATACTATGCAGTAAATAAGCACGATCTTTGACATGCTTATTTTTATACCACAAATACGCCTGATGGGCCTGTTTTACGATTTTGTCTATATTTTCTATCGAAGTAAATGAATCCATAACTTACCTTTTTGTTTCTTCTCTCAATATTGTGGCCGGGAAAATAATTCTATACAGACAATGTCCACCTTCGAGGTGCTCCTGCCACTATAAGACGACGCTTTTTCCGCCCGGTGATCTCATTCATAACCGCATCCTCTATTATTAGATATTATAAAAGATCAGAAACGGGTGACAAAAATTAATTTAACGTGACTTAATGTCGTCCGGGTTCTTTTTGTTTTTCTCCTTTCCAATGCCAGGGAGATGAGTTGTAAATCTTTGAACCTTGTAGTGTTTGGAAGACCTTCCGTTGGTCTTAGTAGGTGTCGTGACAGAGCAAAGCCCCCTGCGGTAGGAACATGTAGGTACAAAATGGTATGGCAACAGACTCTTGTTATGATTTTTGTGAATATGGTCATCATAGCAAACACGCTAAAAACAAAATGGAGAATCTACGAAATATTATAGATTCTTAGCATATCTCTACTCGCCCCCCTGTAAAATAGCCCCTTACTTATTTCGGTTACAAAACATCAAAGAAATAAAAAAATCAATTGAAAATCAATGGATTTCAAACGCTTACTATTTTTTAATAAAAAAAACCTATATTTATTATGATATTTTTCTTTCTTTAAAAGAAAGTTTTTCATCAAAAATATAATATAAATTTCTCTCTTAAATAACATTAGATAGCCTTATTATAATTTTTAAACTAAAACCGAAAATGATATGAAAACGCAAAATACTGTATTGAGAATCTGTACGGCCGTCTTTTTGTTTTTTACAATGATGAGCTGTGAATACATAGACATCCCACCAGGCGAACCTACGGAGCCTGACGAAGCTAAGGTGTACGTTGCCGGATATAAAGATAATGTAGCCATGTTGTGGAAAAATGATGGACCTCAATATCTTACTAATGGCGAAACAGGAGCTGCAGCCCAATCAGTAACTGTTTCGGACAGCAACGTATATGTGGCAGGGGTGAACAATGGTAAAGCCATGTTATGGGTAAACGGCAGAGCTCAGGCTCTTACTAATAGAACACAACGTGCTGTAGCTTCGTCAGTAGCCGTTTCGGGCAGCGATGTGTATGTGGCAGGGGAGAACAATGGTAAAGCCATGTTATGGGTAAACGGCGAACCTCAGGCTCTTACCGATGGGACACAGAGAGCTCAGGCATTGTCAGTAGCCGTATCAGGCAGCGATGTGTATGTCGCCGGATATCTACGTAAATCCGCCAAAACAGAAACAATAGCAATACTTTGGAAAAACGGCAAACCTCAAGCCCTTACCGATGGGACACAGGAAGCTCAGGCATCGTCAGTAGCCGTTTCGGGCAGTGATGTGTATGTGGCAGGGTTTGAAACTGATGTTCATAGTAGTAACTATCTAGCCAAGCTATGGGTGAATGGCAATGCTCAAGTTAAAGCTCATGGAGGTAAGGCTTTGTCAGTAGCCGTATCAGGCAGCGATGTGTATGTCGCCGGATTTGCATACGACCATAAGAACGACGTAAGCGCAGCAATGCTTTGGAAAAATGATGAATCTCAACAGCTTACTGATGGGAGGGAATCTCAAGCCCGGTCAGTAACTGTTTCGGACACCGATGTTTACGTGGCAGGAACTAAAGTTAATGAAGAAAACGATAAGGATGTAGCCATGCTCTGGAAAAATGGCGATCCCATTCAATTAGTTGAGGTTGATACCACTTTTTCCGCCCCTGTTACCGGTGCTATGAGCGTATTTGTAGAACAGTAACTGGTCAAGAAAGGCGGTAAACATAAAGGGGTTAGCTAATAAGAGGAATAATGGCAAGCGGAAGTATTTCTATGTGCTAAAAGTCCAACTGGTCACAACAGAGAATGGAATCCCTGTGGAGATGTACCTTCCCCTATCAAAGAATACATGAGAGAACGTATAGAAACCAGTATCAGCCTGATTACCCGTCCCTGATGTCAAAACATATAAATGCCGTAACCCCGAAAGGGTTTGTCATCAAGCTAATACTATTCGTTATGGCTTTCCAACCAGATAATTTTATTGAAAAACTGGAAACGCAGGTTATTTAGTATTCATTTTGTTTTAGCACCCCGTTCGAAGCCATGATATCCGCATTCGGGATCGGGCAGGCAAACTTCCTCGAATGTTTTTCCAGGGTATAGTGCACCGGGGACTCATGATCCAGTATGGTAGATGCATTATACGGATAAAAAGTCCGTGTCATCACAACATCATCCGAAGGGTCATCATTATTGTTGTAACGCCGCACATCAAACCAGCGGGTCACAAAAGGCATTTCCCTGCGGCGTTCTTCGGTCAGCTTAACTACTGCTTCCTGTTGAGAAGCTGCACTGAGGTATTTAACCCCGGCTGGCGCATCCGCATTCATCCTGGCCTCCCTGAGTTCATTAAGTGTTTGTATACCTTCCTGCCATGCTCCCTGACGGATCTGGCATTCTGCTTTGGTAAGGATCATTTCAGGAACCGAAGGACCGTTAGGGATTTTGCTAAAATCGAAAAATACATAGCCCGGATAACTATAAGGCGGGTCTATAAATCCTCTGTGATAGGAATAGTGTTCCACTATATGGTATTTATACCTCAGGTCATAGGTATGATCATAAAGAGCCAGCAATTCCCGGGAAGGGAAGTTATCTGAGATATCATCAGAATATCTTAAATAATAAAATTCCCCCCATTCCAGTAAATCGGTAGGGGCTGTGCCTGCAACAAAGCTATGCGTATATGGGTATTTCAACCTAATGGTAGTGGTGTCCGGATCAAAAATGGTCACCTCGTAAACTATATCCGAGTACCGCATCTCCGTATTGTAATTTCGTAACCGGTTGTATATTCCCAATGCCTTCTCTGCGTATTGCTGTGCCCTGGCATAATCGTATAATACCAAGTAATACCTGGCCGCAAAAGCATAAACCGCTGCCTGGCTGGCCCGCCATGTCCGCTTTTTATTGTTGACCTCTTCGAGTGAGGTGGTTAAGGTCAGGGCTTCTGTCAGGTTGGCATCGATAAAGTCCCAGGTTTCTTTAAGGGTTGCCCGGGCAACCGGTTCTTCAAAACCAGTCGTTTCTTTTATAGGGAGCCCCGGCTCTTCCCAGTTCGCCTCCGTATAGGGCAGGCAATACACATTGGCCAGTTGAAAATAGCTATACACCCGTATAAAACGGGCTTCCGCCTTGAGTTGCTGTTTCCTGTCCTCACTACCACTAACCCTGGGAAGATAAAACAGGACCAGGTTTGCTGTGAATATTTTCTTCCATTCGCTTTCCCAATACGCTATTTTCCCATTGGCCACATCTTTTCGTTCCCAGGTAGCATACTGAAGCTGGAATATATGAAATAAACCTGGCCTTGAATCATATAACTCCGTAAACAGTCCATAATCATCTGTTCCGAATACCTGTTCTTGTGACGGTTCCGCTGCAAAAAAATTGTAATTGTTCAACAGGCTTTCCAGGTCCTCCACAGTTTCGGGGACTACGGAGGATGTTTTGGAAGGTGGTTCTTCCAAAAAATCATTGCAGCATGTAAAAACACTTGCTACAAAAACAACAACTATAAATTTGTACATGTTCATCGGTTCTTGTTTTTTTATCTTCTTTATAAGCCACCCATCCGGCACCTAACAGCCTGGAAATATAAAAAACGGGGATCTTCCTCCATTAAAAACTAAAGTCCAGCCCGAAGGTAAAAACTGGTTGTGGTTTCAGGTTACCCATGGGATATTCCGGATCCTCGCCATAATCGTTAAAGAAAATCCCCCCTACATGATTGGCCTGTGCAAAAAAGCGCAGGGTGTATACACCGAGTTTAGCCCTTACATTTTTGGGCAAAGAATAACCCAGGCTGATCTCCCGGAACCTGATATGGGAAGCATTCACTGTTAAGTAATCGAGGTAAGGGGTGAACTCGCCCCACATAAAATATTGTCCTTCGGCATCCACAGGGACAGGTACAACTTCGGAAGGATCGGAATCGAGAACTTCGCGGTAACGCTTGTTCACATGGGTAACATTGCCGTCCCCCATCGGATGGTAATTAAACCCATGTCGCCTGAACACATGGCCAAACCTGGCGGTAATGATAAAAGAAAAATCGAAATCATAAACCTTCAAAGAGCTTATCAATCCCAATGTCCTCGGGGCCACACGAGTTCCCTGGTCGAACAGGTATTGACGTCCGTCTCCAGGCGGAAGGTTCTGAAAGGAGAATTTCTCATTATCCGGTCCGTAAAAAGAAGGGAGCAGGTGAGGGGCCGATACAGTCCCGGTATTGACCATACCGGCATAGCGGTACGACCACAAGGTGCTTGCATCATAACCTTTTACATAAGCCTCTGTAACGCCTTGGGAAAGTTCCGATGCAAAGTAAAAGTTTTTGTATAATTCCGTAATTTTATTATTATTATAAGAATAATTAACGCTTCCCGACCATACAATATCCTCACCCTTGATGGGAAGGACTGTACCCAGGCTGATCTCAAAACCCCTATTGGACATAGTTGCACTATTTAGCTTTTGCCGGTCGGTACCATGTACGGAAGGTATGGATTGCAGGGCGATCAAGTCCGTACTTTTCCGGTCGTAGAGATCCAGGGTTCCGTACAATTTCCTCCCAAAAAACGAAAAGTCCAGGCCCCAGTTAACAGTCCTGGTCCGTTCCCATCTTAAAGTAGGATTG
Organism: Sinomicrobium halophytocola; assembly: GCF_052983395.1. NCBI lineage: Bacteria > Pseudomonadati > Bacteroidota > Flavobacteriia > Flavobacteriales > Flavobacteriaceae > Sinomicrobium > Sinomicrobium halophytocola. The sequence continues at coordinate 3,967 of NZ_JBRKIT010000033.1, read as the reverse complement.
CCATAGTCGGAAATACCGGCTGTGTTTTCCCCTGTATAAAGATCTGGTTCGGCATTGATGTTTATCAATGGTAGAAAGGACGTTGATTTGTCAACGTTTCCGTTATATCCATAGGTAAGCCGTAGGTTTAATCGGTCTATCCACTCCCGCTTGTCCATAAACCCTTCACGCCCCAGTTGCCAGCCCAGCCCCACAGACCAGAACGGGGAATAACGATATTCGGGATCGTCCGAGATCAGGTTGGAAGCATCGGTACGGTAACTCCCTGTCACCGTATACCTATCGTCAAAAGTATACCCCAGGTTGCCGTATAATGAAAAATACCGGTCTGTATCGTATTGAAATCCATGTGCGGTCGGGATTCTAAAAGAGTTCCCTCCCCAGTCTACCAACTTATCAGAAGGGGTTAACGACTCTACAATAGTCCGGGTCTTCTCATTATATCCATAAGCCAGGGGGTTTTGTGTAAATTCCCGAACCCTATCCGAAATTTCAGAACCCGCTATAAAGTTTATATTGTGCTTTTCACCCAATGTCCGGTCAAAGCTTAACTGGTTCCTGAAACTATAGGCCCGGACCCTTATTTTAGACTGGGCTAAAAAACCTCCCTTCGGGATATTGGCAACAGGAGACGTATCGTAATCCTGGTTCCACCTGGAAGTTGTATTTATATAATTCCTGACAGTAAACGATTCTTCAACATAATAGCTTCTACCTCTCGTATTGAACAGTTCATACTGTATTCTCGGGGAGAACATCAGACCCTCAAGCATCTTAAAGGTCAGCCCCGCCTGGAAACGGCTATTTAAGCCCGTAAGCGTTCTATCCCTGTTCCTGATCTCCGATATGGGATTATACGACCAGTCCGGGTACGGAAATTTGTCCATAGGCACAAAAGCTTCCATATTCGGCATGTAGTAGTGCAGGTAAGACATATCCGTCAGGCTGCCATCGGCATTGACCAGCATGTCATAGGGTTGAAGATCATGGATGAAATTTAAGTCCACCCCGTTAGTTTTTACCTTTTCATACCCGAGCATCCCCGAGAAATCAAAGGTAAGCCAGTCCTTAAGGTCGGTTTGGTTCTTATAGTTAATCAATACCCGTTCCTGTTCATCGCCTTTAAAAAAAGTCTTGCGGTCTTCCAATAGTATTGACAGTGTATTGGCTATATGTTCTCCCCCTCCCGAAACCGCTACATTATATTGTTGTGTTATAGGGGTTTCCAGTAAATAATCCCGGATCTGTTTTTGATTGTTCAGCCCCCTTAACCTTGCCAGGGTAGCATCCCGATCTTCCGGGGTGATCCGGCCCAACCTCGCTTCGTTCATCGCCGTCACTGCAAGGGATTGAGGGTATACAATAAACATTGCAGGGGGTAGAGGGTTTGATCCTCCCCCGAAAAGATCAGTATCAAAGCCCTTTTGTTCATAATCAATCACCTCGGCACCGGTGGCTATCGGGTTTACATAACCCAGGTCCAGCTTGCCCGAAGTCTTTACAAAGGAAGAAACCGAGACCCGTAGCTTTCCTTGCTTACTCTGTTTACTGGTCACCACAATAACCCCGTTGGCCGATTTGGCTCCCCAAATGGAGGCTGCAGCGGCATCTTTTAATACCGTAATACTTTCCACGTCGTTCGGATTAATGCTTTCCAGTCCGCCTTCTACCGGAAAACCATCATATACCACCAAAGGCTGTGCATCGGCCAGTAAACTCGACTGGCCCCGGACCCGGAAATTCACTAAACCATACGCCCCGACCGTACTCTGAAGGCCGGGCACCACCCCCACAAGCCGCTCCGCTACGCTCGAAGCCGGTTTTTCCAATTGTTCTTTTGCTACCGAGACAAAAGCCCCCGTGGCCCGTTCCCGGGATATGGTCTGGTAACCGGTAGACGCCAGCACGACTTCTTCCAAAGCAGTTACACTTTCTTCCAGTTGTACATCAATTACGGAAGAGCCTGCTTCAACAACAACTTCCCGGGGCGTAAAGCCCATAAAAGAGAAAGACAAGCCCCCTCCGGCAACAAACTCTATATGGTAATTCCCGTCAAAGTCGGTAACAACACCGTTCTCACCCCCCTTTACTAAAACCGTAACCCCGGGAAGCGGGTTTCCTTTACTATCGGTAACTGTTCCCCGGATATCAACTGTTTGCGCGGCTGTAGTTACTCCGGAGATCCCCTCCTTTTCTCTTACAATAATCGTATTGTTATAAAATTCATAGGAAAAATATTCCGGGGCCAGGATCTTATCCAGTAAATCCCCCGTCCTCATCTCTCCTCTTGCTATCTTAACGGGGGAGGCACCCTCCAGAAGAGCAGGACGATAAATAAATTCGTAATCTGTCTGGCTTTCGATCAGGTGAAAAACCTCTTTTACAGATAATACAACATCCGTATCAATACGCACACGAGCATCCTGGGAAAACCCTTCGTAACACCCCAAACCAAAGGCCACGGTACAGTAAAGAATAAAGTTTTTCATCCCTGCCAGCAGGAGCAATCTCCCCATCAAAACGGGCACCCTCCTTTCATTTAGTTTTCATATAGTTCGAGTGCAGTTAGTTAACCTTTTTTAATTATCACTCTATAAGGAATAGAACTACTCCGTGGAAAAGATGCTGGCTTTGTTCCTTTTTCTGTTTCTCTCCTGGTAAGGGAGAAGGACCTATATTGAGAGGCACTTCGAGAATCTCTTCATTATGTAGCCCTTATACGCTGAAATATGCTGTTTTATTTTTACTTTATAATGAGGGTTCCATCCTTTATCTGAAAACTCACCCCGCCTACACGCTCTATCTTCTCCAGCAAAACGGTGACACTCTCCGAACGCTTCAAAACCCCCGAAAATATCATATCCCTTTTACCGGCGTCATCAAACTTCACTTCCAGGTCATACCAGCGCGAAAGAATACGCAACATCGCTTCCAGCCTCATATCCTCAAACCTGAACTCGCCGTGTTTCCAGGCGATCTCGTTGGTTACATTTGCTGCTGTTACCTCCAGAGTTTCCTTACCATCCTCTACTACGGACTGTTGCCCCGGAAAAATTGTCCTTGTTAAAGCCCCATTGCTTACGCTGACCTTCCCCGCTACCAAAGTGGTCAACACCCGGCCTTCTTCACGATAACCCTTAATGTTAAATTCCGTGCCCAACACTTCTACCACCTGTTCCCGGGTATGTACCCTGAAGGGCGTATCATCGTGTCTGGCAGCAGGAGATACCTCAAAATAAGCCTCCCCGTAGACCAGCTCCACTTCGCGGGGACGGCCCTCTGCAAACGATACAGGGTATTTTATCCGGGTCTCCGAGTTCAACCATATCCCCGTACTGTCAGAGAGCTGTACGTAAAACTGCCCCCCTCTCGGAACTGTTAGATAATTATACACTGTCTCCGCCTCGGAAACCGATGCCCCCTCCCTATACACCAGACGTTTGCCATTGCTTTTCGCTTTGCCTGTAGTGTATGGACGGCCTTCCTCAAGAACTATATCTTCTCCGTCTTCCAGGGTAAGGACCGCTTTATTCCCTCCGGAGGTAATCGGGGTAACCATCTCCGTGTCCTTAACCGAAGAACCGTTAAAAATGCTTTCTTTAAAGATGAATCCTATGGACAACAATAGCAGGATAACTGCTACTGCTGCATATTTTATATACCGGGAAATAAAGCGTGGCTTCCCGGGGTGATCCACAGGCTGTTTATGTACCTGCACAGGTTCGAACGGCTTTTCCAGTCTGGAAATCAGCCGGTCCCAGGAGGCTCCTTTATCCAGGTTATCCTCAAAGCCGGCCTTCTGCCATGTCTTGTATGCATACAGGTAAGACTTAAAGGCACGCCTGTTCTCCTCGCTCTCCTCTATCCATGATGTCAAGGTCCGGAATTCATCCGCCCCGATCTCTCCCGTGGTATAGGCCGCTATCAGCTCCAATATATCGTCAGTGATCTTATCCATGACCGTATC
>NZ_JBRKIT010000032.1:5000-82848 GCF_052983395.1 Sinomicrobium halophytocola | reverse complement strand
ACAAACTTTTTACAACATTTTTTAAAAGAACTTTTTCCGCTTATCTATCCGCACACCCTACCCCCAAAAGCGGCTGCAAATATAAAACCCCTTCCCCTCCAAATCCAAATATTTTTGAACCTTTTTATCCCTTTTTTATAGCCACAGTGAAGATGAAGTAGTTAGGGGGTAATATTTCTCATTTTTTATCTACCTCACATCTTATATTATGCATCTGGTTTTCCTCAAAACCCAAAAACGACTATAGATACATCGTGTTTTTCTTTCCTATTATATACCTGGTTACTTCTTTTTTATCCCCATAATTTTTATATACCTTTGTAACAAGAACTTTAGGGGTGCTTTACACTCCACACCCGAATACAATATAACGGGTTTGGAAATAAGGCTGAGAAATACCCTCGGAACCTGATCCGGATAATACCGGCGAAGGGAAAAGGCGAATATTGTACTTTCTGAAAAAGATAAATCCGTTGCCCGGATTTTGTTTTCACATATTCTTACCTGCCAGAAGCATTTCCTATTGTTCCTGAAACTTTAAAACAAAAAGTATGGAAACAATAACGGTAAATGTAAACGACAAAGCTGTTTCTTTAGCTCTGCAAAGCACCATTGCAGACCTCATCCGGCACATGGTCATTCCGCCACAAGGTATTGCCATAGCCCTGACCACATCCTCCAAAGAAGAATTTTCTAGAGAAATCATCCCGCGAAAACAATGGACAAACTACATCTTGTCCGACAAGCAGGATATTCTCATCATCAAAGCGACCCAGGGAGGATAATTTTATCATCATTCCTCTTTATTCCGTATAACTTAAAAACTTTCCAATGAAAAAAGACAAAACACCGGGCAAACAGATCATCACCAGGACTCCTTTGCCTAACTCCAGAAAAGTATATGTTCCCGGGACCTTATATCCCGATATCCGCATCCCGATGCGGGAAATAACCCTGAGCGATTCCAAACACTCTCTTACCGGAGCCACGGAAAGCAATCCGCCGGTAACCGTATATGATACCAGCGGACCTTTTACTGATCCTTCCATGACTATCGATGTGGAAAAAGGTATACCTCCTGTTCGTAACCAATGGATCGCTTCCAGAGGTGACGTGGAGCAATTGCCGGAGTTCAGTTCGGCATATTCCAATAAAAGACTTTATAATACAGATCTTGATACCCTTCGCTTTAAACATATCCGAAAACCCTTATGTGCCAGGCCGGGACAGAATGTAACCCAGATGCATTATGCCAAAAAGGGGATCATTACCCCGGAAATGGAATTCATAGCCATACGGGAAAACCAGAAATTACAGGAAATACAGCAACTCTCGCTACAACATCCCGGAAATAGCTGGGGGGCCGCGATCCCGAAAGTTATCACTCCGGAATTCGTACGGGACGAAGTAGCCAAAGGAAGGGCCGTTATCCCCAACAATATCAACCATCCTGAAAGCGAGCCTATGATCATAGGGCGCAACTTCCTCGTTAAAATAAATGCCAACATCGGCAATTCTGCCGTAACCTCCAATATAGAGGAGGAAGTGGAAAAAGCCGTATGGGCCTGTCGCTGGGGCGCCGATACTATTATGGACCTTTCTACCGGGAAAAACATACACGAAACCCGCGAATGGATACTCCGTAACTCCCCTGTTCCCATAGGTACCGTTCCCATCTACCAGGCCCTGGAAAAAGTTAACGGAATAGCCGAGGACCTTACCTGGGACATCTTCCGGGACACTCTTATAGAACAGGCCGAACAGGGAGTAGACTATTTTACCATTCACGCCGGTGTATTGCTGCGCTACATCCCGATGACCGCCAAACGGGTAACCGGTATAGTTTCCAGGGGAGGCTCTATTATGGCTAAATGGTGTCTTGCACATCATAAGGAAAGCTTCTTATATACACATTTCGAGGAAATATGCGAGATTATGAAGGCTTACGATGTGTCTTTCTCTCTCGGGGACGGTCTGCGTCCCGGAAGCCTTGCGGATGCTAATGACGAAGCCCAGTTTGCCGAACTGGAAACCCTGGGGGAGTTAACCAAAATAGCATGGAAGCACGACGTTCAGACCATCATCGAAGGACCGGGACATGTGCCGATGCATATGATAAAAGAGAATATGGATAAGCAGCTCACCGCTTGCGGAGAGGCTCCCTTTTACACACTCGGGCCACTCACTACGGATATTGCTCCCGGGTACGACCATATTACTTCGGGTATTGGTGCAGCTATGATCGGTTGGTACGGCACAGCCATGTTATGTTATGTAACTCCCAAGGAGCACCTCGGACTCCCTAATAAAGAGGACGTAAAAATCGGGGTTATTACTTATAAGATAGCTGCCCATGCTGCGGACCTTGCCAAAGGACATCCGGGAGCGCAGTACAGGGACGATGCCTTGAGTAAAGCCAGATTTGAATTCCGCTGGGAAGATCAGTTCAACCTGTCGCTCGACCCCGATACCGCCCGTGAATTCCACGATGAGACCCTGCCCGCCGAAGGCGCCAAGGTTGCCCACTTCTGCTCCATGTGCGGCCCGAAATTCTGCTCGATGAAAATATCCCAGGAAATACGTGACCTGGAAGAGCAGAAAATCACGGATGGTATGAAAGAAAAAGCCAAAGAGTTCACGGATAAAGGGAGTGAAATCTATTTATAATCATCATACGCCATTGATAAAACGAAAGAGAAGCTAACCATATGTTCGAACTCATTGTAATAACCAAACCTGAAACTTCCCCGGACGACACACCGGATATCATCCGCATGTTTCAAAAAGGGTTGGCCGTGCTTCACCTCCGGAAACCGGAAATGAACAGGAAAGAAATGGCCGGTTTTCTGAACAACATACCGGAGATATACCATCCGGGAATTGTTATCCATAGTCATTACGAACTCAGGCGGGATTACCATGTAAAAGGAATACATCTTCCGGAAGGAATACGGGAAAATGGTAAGGAAGATATTGAAACATTACCGGACAAGTACCGGAATGAGGGGTTCTCCGTAAGTACATCTTTCCATTCTTTGGAAATTTTGAGATCCTATGGGGAACATCCCTTCAATTATGCCTTTTTAAGCCCTGTTTTTGACAGTATTTCCAAAGCGGGGTATAAAGGGCGTTGTTTTGATATCTCTGGGGAAAGAATATCATTCCCGGTCATAGCCCTGGGAGGAATTACTCCCTGGAATATTTCCGACATATCGAAAACCGGATTTTCCGGGGCCGCCGTCCTGGGCTATATATGGAATGCCAAAAACCCGGTAAAGGCTTTTTCCCAGTTTCCGGAAACAGCGCCGAATATCATTAATATGAAAAGTATAGAACCCGTAAGACAATGATGAAGCCTTATATACTTACTATCGCAGGACATGACCCCTGTGGTGGTGCTGGAATGACAGCAGATATCGAAACTGTACAAAATCTGGGAGGTAAAGGACTGAGTGTTTGCACAGCACTAACGGTACAGAACGATCTCACATTTAAAAAATGTATCTGGACCGACATGGGACTTATCCTGGAGCAACTGGAATTGCTTATGGATAGTTATCCGGTACAGGTTGCCAAAATCGGTATTATGGAGAATATGGAGATTATGCATAAGATCCTCGGTCTTCTGCGATATAAAAATCCTGGTATACGCATTATCTGGGACCCTGTTTTAAAATCCGGCAGTGGCTACGCGTTTCACGATAGTATAAAACTTACGGAATTATACGAAATCCTGGAACAATGTTACCTCATTACCCCGAATTATGATGAGATCAAAGTCCTTTCCGGAAGCCGGAATATTGCTGAGACCATTGCCGAAATATCTTCCCGTTGTCATTTGTTCCTGAAGGGAGGGCACCGGGATGAGCGCAGGGGCACGGATATCCTGTACAGAAAAGATTCCCTTTCCCAGGAATTTCCGCCCAGGGAAATTCTCAACATCGACCGGCACGGAAGTGGATGTGTGCTTTCTACAGCTATAGCCACCTATCTTGCGCAGGGATATTCCCTGGAAAAATCATGTGAACTTGCCAAAGAATACACATACCGTTTTCTTCTTGACGGTTTGCAGGAAACAAAACCGGGAAGGCTGTCTTTGCAATATATTTCCCAGGGACAAACTCCGGATGAGCACCTGGAGCATATACGGAATGTTTGCCTGTCCGGCGGTAAATGGATACAGCTTCGGATGAAAGATTATACGGAAAGGGATATCTTGAAAACAGCCTTTCAAGCCCAGGACATATGCAAACAATATGACGCCAAGTTACTTATCGACGACCATGTATCTATTGCCAAAGCTACGGGAGCGGACGGTGTTCACTTAGGAAAAAACGATCTGCCGCCGGGAGCAGCCCGAAAAATCCTCGGCCCCGGTTTTATTATCGGGGGGACAGCAAATACTATAGAAGATATAGAGGAACTAGCTCGTGAAAAAGTAGATTATATAGGCCTGGGTCCTTTCCGGTTCACCACTACAAAGAAAAACCTCAGCCCGGTGCTGGGTATCGAAAGATATTCCCGTATTATGGAAGAAGTAAAGCTAAAAAAAATAGATATTCCCATTATAGCCATAGGAGGAATTACCGGGGAAGATATTGTTCCTATCCTGAAAACCGGGATTTCCGGAATAGCTGTTTCCGGACTTTTAACACAAAAGGACAACGGAAATAAAAGCTTCGATCTGGAAAAGACCATTGCTATCCTACAGGATTATTTTCAAAGAACAACGAACAATACCGGCACGGTTTCCGCCTCCGTCAAAAAATGACAATATTATGAACGACACATTAATTATAGCAGAAAGAGAATTCACATCCCGTCTTTTTATAGGCACGGGAAAATTCAGTTCCGCAAGTCTGATGAAGGAAGCTGTTTTGACTTCGGAAAGTGAACTTGCCACGGTTGCCCTGAAAAGGGTAAACCCCGAAGACAAGTCAGAAGACATACACACTTCTCTCCTGGAAACAGGAATAAACCTGTTGCCCAACACCTCGGGGGTACGAACGGCCAAAGAAGCTGTATTTGCCGCGCAACTGGCAAGGGAAGCCCTGGAAACCAACTGGATAAAACTGGAAATCCATCCGGACCCGAAATACCTGTTACCCGACCCGATAGAAACCCTGCTGGCGGCAGAAGAACTGGTAAAACAGGGGTTTATTGTTATGCCTTATATTCATGCCGACCCGGTTTTGTGCAAACGTCTTGAAGAAGTAGGATCTCAGTGTGTTATGCCACTGGGAGCCCCGATAGGCAGTAACAAAGGATTAAAAACTCTGGATTTCCTGGAGATCATCATAGAACAAAGTAATGTACCGGTAATTGTGGATGCTGGAATAGGAAGCCCTTCCCATGCCGCCGCCGCTATGGAGATCGGAGCAGATGCCGTATTGGTCAATACCGCCATTGCAGTCGCAGGAGACCCCATAATTATGGCTCATGCTTTTAAACTGGCCATTCAGGCAGGAAGAATTGCTTATAATGCCAGCTTAGCCCAGATAAGACCACAGGCAGAGGCAAGCAGTCCTTTAACCTCGTTTCTTACCGAATAATCACAAACTTCAGGAAGTAAAAGAATATGTCCGTAACACTCAAAAACAGCAAAAACACGGTTCCGTCCGGAAACAAAACAGAGGAGAACCTTTTCTATGATATCTTCCGGAAATACCAATGGAAAGACATAGAAGCGGAAATCTATTCGAAAACCGCATCGGAAGTTCAGGAGGCACTACACAAGACCCGACGAAACCTGGAGGATTTCAAGGCTCTCATTTCTCCTGCCGCCAAACCTTTCCTGGAACAAATGGCCGGGGAGAGTATGCAAATCACACAACGCCGTTTCGGAAAAGTGATACAGATGTATGCACCCATGTACCTGTCTAACGAATGCCAGAACATCTGCACCTATTGCGGGTTCAGCCTTACCAACAAAATCCCCCGGAGGACCTTGACAGATGAAGAAATACTCCGGGAAGCAGATTTTCTGAAGAGTAAAGGGTATGACCACATATTACTCGTTACCGGGGAAGCTAACAAAACAGTGGGAGTACCTTACCTGAAAAATGCCATCCGGCTGATCCGTCCGTACTTTTCCAATATCAGTATTGAAGTGCAGCCCCTGGACACGGAAGAATACCGGGAACTGATAGAAGAAGGTCTTTATGCCGTATTAGTCTACCAGGAAACATATCACGAGGAATGTTATAAAATCCATCATCCGAAGGGTAAAAAATCGAATTTTCAATATCGCCTGGACACTCCTGACCGGCTGGGGAAAGCCGGTATACACAAAACAGGTCTAGGTGCACTGTTCGGGCTGGAAGACTGGAGAACGGACAGTTTTTTTACCGTACTCCATCTCAAATACCTGCAAAAAAAATATTGGAAAACACGATATTCCATTTCCTTTCCACGATTACGCCCGCATTCTGGAGGACTGGAACCTAAAGTCATTATGGCGGATTCTGACCTCGCCCAACTTATTTTCGCTTACCGAATGCTGGACGAAGATGTGGAACTTTCTCTTTCTACAAGGGAAAACATGAATTTCAGAAACAATATTATCAAGCTGGGAATAAATTCCATCAGTGCGGAATCCAAAACCAATCCCGGAGGTTATGTGGTAGACCCGCAATCGCTGGAGCAATTCGAAATTTCTGATGAGAGAAGTACGGAAGAGATAGCCGGTATGATCAGAAGCCAAGAGTACGAAGTGGTATGGAAGGATTGGGAAAAGGGATATTAACATAAACCAATATCTTCTTTACTATATTGAATTATGTAAATTTGTAAATATATCGAATAAAGTTTATGTTTTCCACAGCCGAAAAAGAACAATACCACAGGCAACTCATCCTGAAGGAGATCGGGAAAGAAGGACAGGCCAGATTAAAAGAATCCAGGGTCCTGGTCATAGGTTCCGGCGGATTGGGCTCTGCCATACTCCCCTATCTCACTGCCGCGGGTGTGGGGCATATAGGCATTATAGACCACGATACGGTAGATCTTTCCAACCTCCACCGCCAGGTTTTGTTTACGGTAAATGACATTGGACTAAACAAAGCCGTTACTGCTTCGGAAAAATTATCCGGATTAAATCCTCATATCGCGATAATCCCGTATCCGACTGCACTCACTAAAGAAAATGCGCTGGAATTGTTTTCTTCCTATGATATTATTGTAGACGGATCGGACAACTTTCCCACCCGTTATCTCGTCAATGATGCTGCTGTGATCTGCAACAAACCGGTAGTTTTCGGTTCCATATTTAAATTCGAGGGGCAGGTGTCCGTATTTAATTACCAGGACGGGCCTACTTATCGCTGTCTTTTCCCTGATCCGCCACCACCCGGGACTTCTCCTAATTGTTCGGAAATAGGTGTTCTCGGTGTTTTACCTGGTATTGTAGGCACTATACAGGCCAATGAAGTCATAAAAATTATCTGCGGTATCGGAGAAGTGTTAAGCGGAAAGCTATTTACCATTGACTGCCTGACCATGCAGACACGGGTGCTACAGTTCCGGAAAAATGTCTTTGAAATTCCCGAAGGACTCTACGATGTGGAATATGCCTGTATTAATGAAAACGGCATTGTATCTGAAATTACCATCGGGGATATTACAAAAAACATCCCGGAAAACCTGGTTATTATTGATGTGCGAACAAAAGAGGAGCGGGAAATTTCGAAGATCGGTATCCTTTTCCCCGAATATACCGATCTGCATATCCCGCTGGATGAATTAACCGGGAGATTCCCGGACATCCCTAAAAACAAACATATTGTCTTTTACTGCCAGAGTGGTGCACGAAGCTTACAGGGTGCACAATGGTACTCCCGTGAGTATCCTTCTGAACAGGTTTCAAGTCTTCAGGGCGGACTTAATTCGGTACCGAATTCCGTAAACTGAAACAAATAACTATTTTTGCGGAGGAAAATACAAACACAAAATAGATGAACTACTTTTCTTCCGATTTTAAACTGGGTATACTCGGTGGCGGGCAGCTAGGCAAAATGTTGTTATATGAAACCCGGAAATACGACATATATACTTGTGTTCTGGACCCCAGTGGCGATGCACCCGGCCGAATTGCCTGCAATGAGTTCGCCACCGGCGATCTTATGGACTTCGATACGGTTTATGAATTCGGGAAGAAGGTAGACGTACTGACTTTCGAAATTGAAAATGTTAACGTCAGCGCTCTTGAAAAACTGGAAAAGGAGGGAGTAAAAGTCTTTCCTTCCCCTGCCACCCTAAAGATTATTCAAAACAAGGCCACACAGAAATTATTTTATGTGGACCACGATATCCCTACAGCTCCGTTTGCGAGGTTTGCATATACCAGTGAAATCCTCACTGCCCTTGAAAATGGGAGTATCCGTTTTCCCTTTGTCTGGAAAAGCGCACAATTTGGCTATGACGGGAAAGGTGTAAAAGTGGTTCGCACGTACTCCGACCTTGACGATCTGCCTAATGTGGAATGCATTGCGGAAGAAATGATCCCGTTTAAAAACGAACTTGCCGTTATTGTTGCCAGGAATGCCAAAGGTAAAGTGACGACATATCCTGTAGTGGAAATGGAGTTCCACCCTACAGCAAACCAGGTAGAATATGTCATATGTCCGGCAAGGATAGATGCGCAAGTTGCGGAAAGGGCACAACTGGTAGCCTTACGGGTTTCCGACGCCTATAAGCATGTTGGCCTTTTGGCGGTGGAAATGTTCCAGACACAAAACAATGATATATTGGTCAATGAAGTTGCTCCCCGTCCGCACAATAGCGGGCATTATAGTATCGAAGCCAGTTATACGAACCAGTTTGAACAACATTTAAGAGCCATCCTGGGATTACCTTTGGGCAATACGGCTAGTAAAGTAGGCGGTATCATGGTTAACCTCACCGGGGAAGAAGGATATACGGGAAAGGTGAAATACCAGAATATAGAGGACATTATGAAAATGGATGGTGTTACCCCGCATATCTATGGCAAAAAAGAAACCAGGCCTTTCCGGAAAATGGGGCATGTTACTATAGTGAACAAAGACATTGACAAGGCCAGGGAAATTGCTGAAAAAGTGAAGGATACTATAAAAGTGGTGAGCCACGATCTTTTTTAGCACATTAAAAATCATCTAACTATATTTCGGTAAGGCATTCGTCACCAGACAGATTTCCGGAATACAAAAAACAAGTCGAATGAGCAAAGTAGCTGTTATCATGGGAAGCACGAGCGACCTGCCAGTAATGCAGGACGCTATAGATATTCTAAAAGGTTTTGATATTGAGGTGGAAGTGGATATTGTTTCCGCGCACAGGACCCCGGAAAAAATGTTCGATTTCGGGAAAAACGCCCATGAAAGAGGGATTTCGGTTATTATAGCAGGTGCCGGGGGTGCTGCACACCTTCCCGGAATGGTTGCTTCTCTCTCTCCCCTGCCTGTTATCGGGGTACCAGTGAAGAGCAGTAATTCCATTGACGGTTGGGATTCCGTACTGTCTATCCTTCAAATGCCCGGAGGGGTTCCCGTTGCTACTGTAGCGTTGAACGGGGCGAAAAACGCAGGTATCCTTGCCGCACAGATCATAGGCAGCAGTGATAAATGTGTCCTAGACAAGGTATTGGTTTATAAGGAAGGGTTGAAGAGTAAAGTTATCGAAGGAGCCAAAAGCGTCAAACAATAAGAAAACAAAAGGGCTTAAAAAAGGCCCTTTTTTGTTTTACGACAGCACCTTTTTAGCAACCTCCGTTTTCTGCTTTTTGGCTATGGAAGACCGGTAATAACGGTACAGAAAATCATAACAGACCATTTCGTGCATGCGGTTTTTGGATTTAAACAAACGGTTCATCAGCATGTGAATGTAGCTCCCCATCAGATCGTTGAGCGGAACTTCCAATGTTTTCTCTTTGTTATGCTTTAATATTTCCCGAACTACAGGGATAATACACTTATTTTTCTGCTCTAATATTTCCAGTATCGGGGCATAGTCCGGATTATCTTCTGCCCGGAACACCATAAATTCATCTATTTTTTTCCTTTGTTCGCGATATTTACCGTCCAGTTGTTTCTTCAAAGGCCTTCCCATCCCGAATTCTTCGCCAAAGCCTGTTTTCAGCATTTCCATTATATGGAGTTTTTCCTCTTCGGAGTACATAAAACTATCCAAAAGGGAATCCATTGCACGCATGGAAAACAGCCATCGTAACTCCTCTCCTTCGTCTCCTTCTATCATACTGAGAAATTCCGCTATCATTTCACTGTCATAAAAAAACAGGGATTCTGCCAGTTCCATAGTATTATTCCCATAACGTTCCAGTTCCCGCTTGTATGTATCCACCTGTATTTTCCATACCAGGTCCTTATCTGTAAAATCCCGGAACAATGGAAGGAGGCTGTTGATTATTATGGCAATGTTCTCCGGAGTATTATAGTGAAAGCGAACCCGGAGATGGTGTTTAGGATCGGAATAACGGATAAAAAACCATTTGTCAATAATTCCTTCTTTTACAAGTTTACCGGCAATCGGCCGGATAGCTTCGGTAAGTATAATATCGGAAGTTTTAGGGCCGGTGTATATTTTATAAAACAGCCAGCTATCGCCGAGAATAAAATTGCGTTGTGTAGGTTTACTGTCCATTTGTCAATCTTTCATTATTATAAAAGGAAAGTACCACCTGGTTGGCATAATGGTGTTTCTTTCCGTCTTTTATCTTTCCTTCTTTGGCAAAGAAAAATTCCGTCAGTTTAAAGCCTGCCCTCTTCCTAACCGTATCCAGTAACATCCGGACCGAAGTAAGGTTATTAAAGTTAATCAATAATTCATTATCCCCATCGGTAAGCATAGCGTATTGCGGAATTTTTCTTTCTTTACAGAGTTCTTCGGTAACTTTCTTTAACTTCTCATCATCTTTTTCCTGTTTTTTAAGAGGCTCTATATCTTCTTTTTTAAGGTTCCAGGTAGCTTCGGAGAGGATCAGGTTTTTATATTCTACACGGGGTATAAAAGCGTATTCGTCCACAAAAGGCCCTAGGTTAAAGCCTACGCCCGATCGCAGTCCTTGGGTCTGCATATCACATAGAAAATGATAAATAGGCAGGGAATTGGAGCTGTAATTGTGGGCATTTGTAAGGTGTGGCACTATTTCTTTTCCGAGTTTTTCCGATCTCAACCGTACCTTCCTTCCAAATTTTACCGAAATACGAAGATCTGCTATAGGTAATTGCCCTTCTTCCGGTAGCACGGATTTGGCAAGATAGGGAATTTCATATTTTCTGAATGCCGGACGCATCAGTATATTGCCTACCCTCGATTCGGGCAAATGTACTACTTCGGCTAGTATCCTGTCTTTATTTACACTGGCTTCCGTATCGATGATCTGCTGTGTATACGCGTTCAGTTTTTCATCTCCATGACAAAAACGCCCTAATAAATTAGCCGCACTGGAACCGCCCGCACCACTAAATCGGAATTTTTCTTCAGCACCTTCTTCAACAATTTCTATCATGGTGGAAACAGTATCCGGCAAATCCTGCCAGTTCTCCTCAAAGTCTTTAAAATCTTCATCCCGAAGCGTAATACAATATTCTCCCCGTCCTATGGCATATACCAATTTCTTTTGCAATATACTGTGTACCCCGCTCCAACGAATCTCCGAAACTTCGTGCTTAGCTTTCTTTCCGGGGATCATAAGGTCATCGACCAGCGGATTTACATCTCCCGCTCCCTGGTCCTGCTTATAACCGATCCCCATTTCCACATCCAATGCTTTCGACAAAGGCACCTCCCGCTCTTCAAAACGCTCATAAAAAGCCGTCTTGAACTGGTCCAGCAAAGTGTTTTTGGGAGGGAGGGTTATTTTATTGAGAAAAGTTATTCCTCTTTTCACCGTATCCACTACGGAGGTATCCAGGATATTTTTCTCCGTTCTCACGATCATATCGGTCTGGAACAGGTATTTCAGTTCAAAACCGGTTCCCAGTTGCTTCAGAAATTCACTGAGTTCTATATATTTTTCGGGAGGATTTCCTATAGCTTTATCCAGCTCATCGATCCGGGAATCCACCTCATCAAGTATGTTCAGTAACTCTTTCGTACCTTGTAATCTTCCGAGCACACCTTTAATCTGTTCTGAAAACTCCGGCCCGGAAACCGACGGCTCCAGTTCACTTATTAAAAGCTGGCTTTCCACCAGCTCTTCCAGGAACCCGGCAGCCTCCTCATATGTAATTTCATCGTCAATAAGAATTCGGGCAAGGTCTTTTAGTAAAGCTCCCTTAGCCGCCATTTCAAGTACTCCGGAAAGGTATTCCGAATCGTCAACAGCCACAATATGATGATGTCTTTTACTGTTTACATACTTGTATTCTATATAACGCAATTGATCACCCGCACGATAAATACTGGAATTGGGATAGAATAGTAACTGCTCCCGAATGTCACTATTTTTGACGAGATCCTGAGACAAGGCTACCAGGTAATTCATATCCAGTCTCGTATGTCTTTGATTTCTGCCTGATCCCTGAAGTTCTATTGTTGTTGTTTCACCTAATTCCCCTACATTGCATCCTGCAAAAAGGCCAAAAGGCGTGCACCGCGAAGACATGCGGGATAAGTATTTGAGAAAGGAGCAGACCAGCTTATTTTTTTTCTTCTCATCGGTTATTTCATCCTTTTCCCATCGGCATAGTTCTTCATAGAGCGGTGGAGATGCCAGAAATACGGCTTCACGTATTACCGTGTTTTTGAGTAACTCCTTTAATTTTTGATCGGAAATACTTTCCTCTCCGGTAAGGTCTTTATAAAAATTGAAAGGAAATAACGGTGTCCGCAATACAAAACCGGGAAAGTTTTGGTATGGGTTATTGTTCATTGTTCAGGTTTTGGGCTTAAATTATAATTTAAAAATACGATTTTCTATTTTTCCGGGTATGTTATTACCCTATCATCAAACATTCATCCCAGGAGTTGTCTCCCGACAAGTGGCTAATAATACTGAGCCCTATCCCGGCAATACCTTCGAGGAGATTAATCTCTCCTTTCCATTCTCCGTCCTGTCCTTTCCACTGCTTATACCCGGCATACCCATCCTCATGGATTGCCTTTTCAAGACCATCGGCTATCCAGAAAACTGCTGCTTCACGGAAGATTTCTTCTCCTGTTTCGGCATACATGCGATTAAATATCTGGGCATTGCCATAAGAACCGTGACATAAGCCTGCATCTTTTACCATATGGCTTTCCGGGGAAGTTCTTTTGGCTGAATGCCGGAGAATTTCCAAAGCAGTCTCCCCTAATTTTTCATCCTGAAGACTTTTAGATGTCTGCCATAAGGAAACACCCACGCCGAGATCTCCATAACACCATGCTAAACGACTTGTACTGTCTTCTTCGTTCTCATCTTTTACCCAGCTGGGAAACAGGGAAATGATATCGGGGTCCTTATTTTTACAACTCAATATATATTCGGCACCTCCTTTCAGCATATCCCGTACCTCAATCCGGAATACTTCATATTTATATAATCGGGATAAAAAATTTATAATACTGGACATCCCATGCGATAAACTCAGATTGTATCCCTTTTCACCCGTCTCTGCAAAGAGAACAGAAAACCATTTTGTGGTATTTCCTTCCGTTTCTCCAAGTTCCTTTAACTGAGCTACAAGCTCCAGAAGGTGATTTTCATATCGTTTTTTTTGTTCCGGGGAATTGGTATTTTCATATCGTTTCAAAAAATAAAATCCATATCCCAATGCCCCATGTAAAAAATCGTAATTCCCGTCTTTCATGTCGGAAATCATAACGTTGTGAAGGTACGGATCGAGTTCGGCAAGTAATTCATCACTTTCCGCATCCATAAAATCCTGCTGTTCCAGGTGGTCGAGCACCCACCCGGTTCCGGCAAGACCGGAACAATAAGTCGGAAACCCATACCCGTCGTTAATGCGTTCGATACAGTCGGTAAGAACTTCCACGCCCGCATCGGCAAATTCATCAGTGTCCGTATATTTAGCATAATAAAAATGAAACAAGGCAATACCGGCCATTCCGGCAAGCACTCCCGTTTGATCACTTTCTTTGTGTTTTTCTTTTAGAATTTGATTTATTTCCTCCAGTTTGTGATGAAAAAGTTGTTCTTCCATGCATACATATATTGAATGACTTATTTATTATTGTATTTTGACCAAATTAAGTAAACTGTTTTTTAAGAGCAAATGATGTAGAGAATGGAACTCTCTTACACATGGTCTTAATGGATTGTAAAACCCGGATTTGTAATAAAACAATATTCTATTTGTACAAGAACACTCCTCTGTCAACCAAGTACGATTAGTTTTATTTCCAAACACAAGCAAAGCTATATTGAAATTAATCAAATATAGCTTTGAATCTAATAAGTAAGGTTCAGATTACATCCTTACATAGAAGGACCACATATTCTGCAATGAATAGGATCGGTCACGGGATGTACATCTGTTGTACAATTATACTCCGTCACACATCCACCGGTTCCACAATCATTTATAGCACAGGTATTATACTCATGCGTATTACAACCAATTGCAGTTTCCCATCCTCCTTTTATACCATACAACTTGAATATTTTTCGTTTTTAATGATAAGCTTTCCGGTGAGTTTCCGTTTTCAGAATATTTCTTTGATTTTTGGTTACTACTCTTACAATTTATAAAAATTAAACAAAAACACATCGTAATTATTACAATTTAACGCAAAAAAACCACCTCAGGTTTTCAATCTTAAGGTGGCAGTATTCAACATTTATATTCAAAAACAATATTCGCTACTAAGCAAGTGGCTTTACGGGCATCCCCCGGTAGTCCCTCCGCAATTGCCATCTCCCGTAACGGGATCACAGACTTTCATTGTTGCGGGGTTACAAACAGGTTGCCATGTATATCCACAACCATAACTAATCCAATCCCCTCCTTTGATATTCTCCGAATGGAGAGCGGATATGGTTTGTTTATTTAATTTCAGGGTTTTTAGGGTTCTTTTTTTCATAATAGTAAGGTCTTTTTAATTATTGCATACTGTGGGGCATGGCTCTTTTAAAGATTGGGTAGGCCCGGGGCAGCTTGCACAACTAATCCCGGTTTCCCCGCCTAAAATTTCATTGGCAGTTTTCCGATCCAGGCGGCTAATCACTTTTTTGTTCAGATTGAGGTTTTTTAAATTCTTTTTTTTCATGGTAATTAAATTAATGGTTAACATGTAAGGAAAAGATCAGAATACTCATTCTCATCTGCATTTTTACCATTCGTGACAGACATCGGACATGGTAAATAATGGGACTATCCAACACATGGCCGGGCCACACTACACTCAGGAGGCCATGAGCCTGTACAAGCAGGACTAGTCCAGTTTTCTCCACCTTTTAATTTGTCCGGGGTAAAACCGGAAATCGTCTTTTTGTTAAGTTTGAGTGATTTTAGACTTCTTTTTTTCATAGGAAAAATGTTTGGGTTCGGTTGAAAGCAGGGCGAAGTAAAAAATATCCCGGCATTGTATTGCCAAATATTCTGTGAGATATGACAAAATATACCATTCTATTCCGGACGACCTCTATATAGAAGAAAATCCTGAATGGAAATTCTTTGTTTCTTCCTGCAACACAAAAAATAAAATAAAAAAATCTCCCCGGAACGGGGAAATTAAGAGTCGGTTTAACCGATACAAGGTCTTGCGGCTGAACATGCCGGTGGCCAGGAATCTCCGCAACCATAGGTGGGCCAGTCCCCTCCTTTTACTTTTTCCGGATTGAAACCAGAAATTGTTTTCTTGTTCAGCTTTAAGGATTTAAGACTTCTTTTTTTCATGATGATTAACATTTAAGATTTGGACTTCCAATATAGAAAAAAAATAACAAATCTTAAGTGTTACGTGAAAATATTTTTGTTAATTGATAAAAAATCCGCTGCATTACACTGAGTTCTTCGGTGATAATCTCTGCATTTCCCTGCATTTCCTGGCGGAACTCCAGTTTTTTATCAAACGAGGTCTCCAGGCTATCCACACTGACATAAATAGAATACATGGCTTCGCCTTTTTTTGGCACAGCTGATATATCCACAATTTTTCCGCTAAGCCCTCCCCATTCTTCATAAGGATAATTATCCAGTTTTATAATTACTTTTTGCCCTACTTTAACTTTACCGGAATTCTGTACCGGCATGGTAACCTGCCCTATCAGGGAATCTGTCTCTTCCGGAACTATGGTAAACAGAATATCTCCTGCCTTAACATTCTGGTATTTGTGCCTTATGTCAAACATAGACACTTTACCTTTCATCGGACTCTTTAATACGTAAGTAAGTTCCCAGTTATGTATTTCGTTCTTCAGGGTTTCGAGCCCTCCTTCAAGATCTTGCCGGTAACTATAAGTGAGTTCCTCTCCGGTGATGGTAGATTGTGTCTTATTGCCACTCAATGAAGCTATGGCAATACGTGTATTGGATATTGAACTTTTAAGGTTTTCATATCGTTGTTTGTCCGCAAGATATCCACGGGAAATCGATTCAAATTCGGAACGGGAGATCACTCCTTTGTCCAACAATTCTTTATTACGCGCATATTTCGACTCTGAAAAAGCCAGTTCCTGGGCAAAAAGATCCATTTGATTCTGTTGCTTTGTCAAGAGATCGTATTGTTCTTCTATCTGTTGTGTAGCAGCTACAATTTCATTTTTATTCGGCTCCAGCAGATGAAAAAGGACATATTTCTGATATTGGGAAGCAAAATTGGAATAAGCCAGGCGGATACTTCCCAGTTGAAGATGCGGCGGAAAGACCTTCGGTATGGAATCCGGCGGAATTAATGTCGGGGTAAAATCCGTAAGCCTTTTTTTCAACCAGTAAACATCTCTCAGGTTGGCTGTGTTCTCCACTTCCGCTAAGATCTCATTTTCTTCCACAGACTGGTCTGCCTCAACATACAACCCGGTAAGTTTTCCTGCACTATTAGCCTGGATATATGCCGGGGGGGTTTTGGTAGTGATGGTTATACGGGCTGAAATTATGTCGTCATAGCTTATCAGTGCACTACCAACGATAAGAACGAAAACTATAATAAAAACCACGGTGGTCCCCCAGCTAATCATCCAATTGGGCGCTTCTCCCAGAATTTCCTGAACCTGATCGGAACGTTCGTCCAGGAAATCGATCTTTTTCTTTTTATTTTTGGTTTCGCTCATAGGTATTTCCAAACAGATTTGAAAGGCATAGCATTACTCTCCCAGTTCTAACTGATTTTTTACCAGGGTGAAATACGCTCCTTTTTTCTTCGCGAGTTCTTTGTGTGTCCCCTGCTCTATTATTTTCCCTTTTTCCAGGACTATGATCTGATCTGCATTTTTGACGGTACTCAGCCGATGTGCAACAATAACCACAGTCTTCCCTTTGTAAAATTCTTCCAGGTTTTCCATAATAGTTTTTTCATTGTTTGCATCCAGCGCACTGGTAGCTTCGTCAAAAAAAATGTATTTGGGATCTTTATATACGGAACGGGCAATAAGAATACGCTGCCTTTGTCCACCACTGATGTTTACACCACTGGACCCTATTTTGGTATTGTATCCCGATGGTTGCTCTTCGATAAAATCTTCGATGTTCGCTACACTTACGGCATGTATCAACCTCTCTTTACTGATAACACCTTCCGAATCCGATTCCGTTATGTTCCGCGATATGGTATCGCCAAACAGAAAACCGTCCTGCATAACGGAACCACATGCCCTTCTCCAAATTGTAGTGTTCAGGTTTTTTAATCTAATGTTCCCGACCTGTATAATGCCTTCTGAAGGTTCGTAAAACCGAAGAAGGAGTTTAATCAGCGTGGTTTTTCCGCTTCCGCTTGCTCCCACAATCGCCGTAACCTTTCCTTCGGGTATCTCAAAATTAAGGTTGTCCAAAACCAACGGGGAAGATTGCCCTCCGTACCGAAAACTTACATCCCGAAACTTAATACTCTTGTTTTCCGGAAGGTCTGTTATATTGTCTTCAAACGGATCCTCTTCATCTTCTTTCGAATGTATTTCGGCCAATCTCTCCAGACTTATTTTAGCATCCTGTCCACTTTGGATGAAGGTAATAAAGTTATTAATAGGCAGATTCAACTGTCCTATTATATATTGAACGGACAGCATCATACCCAGGGTAAGGTCACCATCTATAACCGACTTTGCCGCTATAAAGGTTATAAGGATATTTTTTAATTCGTTCAGGAAGCGTCCTCCGGTATTCTGGGTTTGGGATAGTGACAGGCCTTTTATGGATATCTTGAATAGTCGTACCTGAATAGCCTCCCATTCCCATCGCCTTCGCCGCTCTGATCCGTTCAGTTTTATTTCCTGCATCCCGGATATCAGCTGGTACAGGCTGCTCTGGTTATCGGAAGACTGATCGAAACGCTTATAATCCAGCTCCGCCCGTTTTTTCATGAAAAGTAAAGTCCAGCCTATATACAGGATCGACCCAAACAGAAAAACAAGAAATATACTGAGGTTGTAATAAGCCAGTATTACCCCGAAGATCACCACATTAAAAGCAGAGAACAAGGTGTTTAAGGTGGTTGTCGACAAAAAATTCTGTATCCGGTTATGATCGTAAATACGCTGGATGATATCTCCTGTATTCTTGGAATCAAAAAACGCGATAGGCAGGCGCATCAACTTAATGAGAAAATCGGAAATAAGATTGATATTGACCCTGCTGGTTACATGCAAAAGTATCCATCCGCGAATAAGCTCTACGGTGGTTTGAGAAATAAACAGTGTTAATTGTGCGACAAGAACAAGGTAAACAAAATTCAGATTCTGGTAATTAATCCCATAGTCTACTACTGCCTGGGTAAGGAAGGGAAATATCAACTGAAGTAAACTCCCCACCAGCAATCCCAGGATCAACTGTGTCAAATGTTTTTTATACGGTTTGAAATACCAGAACAGGAATTTAAAGCCATACTCGGTCTTTACATCCCTTCCGCTTTCGTAAAAATTGGGTGTCGGTTCCAGTAAAAGCAGGTAGCCTTCATCTTCAATATCCGCATTTTTGCCTATCCAACCGGATATAAATTCTCTTTTATCATATTTAACAAGCCCATGAGCCGGATCGGCAACGTATACCTGTCCTTTTTTTATAGCATAAACTACCACAAAATGCCGCTGTCTCCAATGCGCTATGCAAGGCAAGGGCGCTTCTTCTTCCAGAGTCTTGAAATCAATGCTTACTGCCAGCGAATGAAAACCAATGCTTTCGGCAGCTTCCGCAATTCCTCCGAGAGACACTCCTTCTCGTGTAATATTCGCCTTCCGGCGTAAAAAATCGGTAGCATAAGACCTTCCGTAATACCTGGCTATCATTCGAAGACAGGTTGGACCACAATCCATTTGATCCAGCTGCCTGTAAAACGGAAATTTCTTTAGGTTCATAAATAGGTTTTAGTAAGCAGAACTCCTTTTTGTATCGGGCAAGGAATTGTGTTCAGTTTACTAAAATAAAAAAAAGTAGAGAAGTATGTACTAAAAGGTTATAACTATGAGAGCAGGTTATTTATAATTCTTCCTGAATGTGTCCTTCAAAATATTAAAGTACAAAGGCTTATACTTTTATAATAAGTAATTTGATATATTAAAGAAACTCTTATTATCCTATAATTACCCTTTTTATCCATATAACGACCTCTATATTACATCCTCAGTCGAATATATTAAACCTTAAAAAGTATTCTTTACAGGATTCTCTCCGGCACATCCGTTAATTTCCTACTCATAAAAGAGTAATCAATAAAACACACTAAAATAGATAATAATTATAATTTAATAAGCAAATTTTTACTAAAAACAAACATAAAAAATATTAATTTAAGTTAATTTAACTAAATACTTGCACATTCAAATCTATTTTTAGACTTTTAACCCGGCTAATTCAAATAATTAAAAAATGAGAACAAAGTTTAGTAGATCACTTACGCTACTACTGGCGTTTGTTGTGCATCTTTCTTTTGCACAGGAAAAAACGATTACAGGAAATGTAACAGATGCAGATGGCCTACCTCTTCCAGGGGTAAACATACTGGTAAAAGGAACATCTGCAGGAACTCAAACCGATTTTGACGGTAATTACTCTATCAGTGCGGAAACAGGTAAAACCCTGATCTACACCTACATCGGAATGGAAACTGTAGAAAGACAAATCGGTGAAAGCAGTGCTATCAATATAAAAATGACGGAAAGTGCACAAACACTGGATGAAGTCATTATAGTTGGATATGGTACGCAAAGCAAACGAAAACTTACAGACAATATTGCCAAACTAACCGCAGATGATATTTCGGAAATTCCAACTCCCAGTTTACAAAATTCCCTTTCAGGAAAAGCTGCCGGAGTACAAGTTACACAAACTAACGGTAAGGTAGAAGGCGGAATTAATATTCGTATTCGCGGGGTAGCCAGTATAGGCGCTGGCGCAGAGCCACTTTATGTACTGGATGGGATACCACTTATAAATGATAACGAATCGAGTACAGACGCCCCCACTAACCCGTTAATTACACTTAGTCCCAATGAAATAGAATCCATAGACATTTTAAAGGATGCATCTGCATCCGCTATTTACGGATCGAGAGGCGCTAACGGGGTAGTCCTTATTACCACAAAAAAAGGAAAAGCAGGAAAAAGCACGCTTTCCCTTAATATGTCTCACGGAGTCAGCAGACCAACCAATAAACGGGAATGGCTTAACTCAAGTGAATATATTGAACTATTCACAGAAGCCAATATAAACACTTACGGAGAAGAAGACGGTCGTACTAATGCCGAAGGAGTGTTCGATTATCTGGCTGCAGGGGCCGACTGGCGAAATGGGGAAATAGATACGGATTGGCAGGACCTGGCTTTCCAAAACGGATATACTACAAATACAGATTTATCTCTTTCCGGAGGTAATGAAAAAACAATCTATTTCTTTTCCGGTGCGTACAACGACACCAAAGGTATAGTACGAGGAAATGAACTGGAACGAATTACAGCCAGAATCAACCTCACGCATCAATTATCGGATAAATTTCGAACAGGGGCCAATATGAGCTTTTCGAGAACAAAAATAGACAGGATAGCTAACGACAATGCCTTCGTTACCCCATTACAGGCTATCGCTCAATCTCCTCTGTCTCCGGCCTATCTCGAAGACGGGGAACCAAATCCTAATACCTTGTATGCCAATTTCCTGCTTCAGGACAGACACGCGTTTTACAACACCGTGATCCGGAGATTGACGGGAAGAGCTTTTGGAGAATATCAATTTTTACCTTCCCTTAAATTCAATTCAGATTTCGGATATGACCTATATTATCAAACCGAGGATAGCTTCACCGGAAGTCAGGCACCTTTCCAATCCACTAACGGAGAAGCTTTTGCTGCCAGCTTGGGAACAGAATCTTACGTATTCAGTAACTATTTTACTTTTTCCAAAAATTTCGGAAGCATACATGACTTAGAAGTCGTTGCAGGTATGGAATACAACAACACCAACAGGCGTTATCAAAGTGTAACCGGAATCCAGTTTCCAGGTGACGATTTTCAAACCATAGACGGAGCTGCAGAAATTACTGCAGGCGAAGGCAGTAACACCAGACATACATTCCTATCTTATTTTGCCAGAGCAACCTATTCCTTATATGACAAATATTTACTGAAAGCCAGTATACGAAGAGATGGTTCTTCACGATTTGGTAAAGACAAGCAATTTGGCACCTTCTCTGCATTGTCCGCAGGATGGATAATTTCTGAAGAAGATTTCCTGGCAGGGTCTGACGTATTGTCTTTCCTGAAGCTAAGGGCAAGTTGGGGGCAAACAGGGAATGCCAATATAGATAATTTCGCTTCGAGAGGACTTTTCGGACCTATCTCCTATAATCAACGTCCGGGAATAGCCCCTACACAGGCAGAGAATCCGTTCCTGACTTGGGAAAAAGTTGATCAGTATGATATAGGTATAGAATACGGCTTTCTCAATAATCGTATTTCTGGTGAAATAGATTATTACAAGAAAAAATCAGACGGACTTCTTTTGGCCAATCCTCTTCCATTGACTTCCGGCTTGACGGAAATACAGAGAAACACGGGATTAATGGAAAATTCCGGAGTGGAATTCGTGCTGAACACAAAGAATATTGTGAAAGATAACTTCACCTGGAATACAAGCTTTAACCTGGCCAGAAACAAAAACGAGGTCAAGGAATTACCGGATGATGGCGCAGATATCATTTCGGGGCAAAACATTATACGAGAAGGAGAAGCTCTGAATGCCTTTTATCTTTTAGAATACGCCGGAGTTGACCCGGAAAACGGAGATGCCTTATTCTTCACCAACACCATAAATGAAGATGGCAACCTCAGCAAAGAAACCACTAATAACCCGAATAACGCAAGAAGGATTGTAACAGGACAACCCTTTGCCACATGGATAGGAGGGCTTACCAACACTATTCTCTTTAATGGATTTGACTTCAGCTTCACTTTCCAGGGAGAATGGGGGGCAAGCATATATAATGCCGGGGGATTATACCAATCATCCAACGGGGACTATTGGGACAATCAGAGCAGAGATCAATTGAAAAGATGGCAACAGCCAGGAGATATTACCGATGTTCCCCAGGCCCGTTTTTTCGGATCTAACGGGGTAACACATTCAACACGTTATCTGCAAGAAGCAGATTTCATACGATTGAGAAACCTCACTTTAGGCTATACCATACCTCAAAGCGCTGTGGATAAAATGGGGTTGAGTAAATTAAGGGTATATTTTTCCGGCTTCAACTTACTGACCTTCACCAATTATGAAGGATATGATCCTGAAGCAAGAAGCGATGCCGGAGATACCGCCGCAGGCCAGGGAATTGACTTTTATTCCGCTCCCGCCGCTTCCACTTATTCTATTGGCGTAAATATCAACTTCTAAAAACAATGATGATGAAAAGATATAAAATATATTTCCTTACCACCTTTTTACTAGGAATAATGGTTTCCTGCGAAAAAGAGTTAGATTTTGACCCCGAACAAAGCATTCCCAACGAAACAGCTTTGTCCAGTTCGGAAAATATCCTGAACCTTCTTACCGGGGCATATGAAAGAACAGGACGGGGGGATTCTTACGGAGGGCGCTTACAGATACTGTCCGACCTTTATGGTTTTACCGATCAGGCTACCTGGACGGGGACGTTTCAACAACCAAGGCAAGTCTATATTAAGAACGTACTTGTTGATAACAGTTTTGTAAGGGATTTTTGGGGTAATGCATACAGGGTTATTAATATGACAAACCTTATCATTGATAATATCGACATTGTTGATGAAGATCTCCGGGTATCCGTCGAAGGAGAAGCCAAGTTCCTCAGAGCTCTTTCCTATTTTGATCTCGTAAGGCTTTTTGCCACGCATTATGAGTCGGGACAAACTAATTCACAACCAGGCGTACCCCTTACTTTAGAAGGAATAATTGACTACGATGCCAATCTTGCCATTGCAAGAAATACGGTAGAAGAAGTCTATTCTGAGATATTAGCCGACCTTAACGATGCTTATGAAGCCTTACCTCCTGAGAACTCTTATTTTGTAGATAAATATGCTGCCAAAGCGCTACTTGCCAGGGTATACCTGCAACAAGGGAATTTTGAAGATGCCTTAGATGCTGCCAATGAAGTGATTACAGACAGCAACCGTATTCTTGCTCCCGCTTACGCGGCCGCTTTTAATAATGATGCAAATTCCGTAGAAGATATTTTTTCCATACAGGTAACGTCCCAGGATGGGACCAATCAACTTATTGTTCATTATGCCGAGGAAGTTTTCGGAGGTCGCGGAGGAGATATTGAAATAAATGACGAATACATAGCCATGTTTAATGATGAGAATGACGAAAGAGCAAACTTTTTTTACGGAGGAACCAGTGGGGCCAACTTAACTTCAAAATACACTAACCAATTCGGAAATATCCCCGTAATTCGTCTGGCAGAAATGCATCTTATCCGTGCCGAATGTAACCAAAGACTCGGGTCCGAAACAGGGGATTCTCCACTTGACGATATAAATGCCCTTCGCGAAAGGGCAAATGCTTCCTTAAAAGTATCCGTAGACCTGGAAGATATATTACTGGAAAGAGAACTGGAACTGGAATTTGAAGGTTTTCTTATCCATGACCTCAAAAGAACAGAAAGATCTATAGGGGAAATCCCTTATGATGATAATAGACTGGTATACCCAATTCCTCAAAGGGAAATGGACGTAAACCCTCTCCTGGAACAAAATGCAGGATACATGAATTAAAATAATCAGTTTTCCACTTCTAAACTGCCCTACATAAAGGGCAGTTTTTTTTACTCCTAATCAGAGGTATTCCCCCACACATAAAATATCAAATCATCAGCTTAACAACACTTATTTCACTTCATTAATAATTTTTCCTGCAACATATTAACATGTGTATAAATAACATATTATTTTAAGTTAATTTAACAAATTATTTGCATATATAATTCTGTTTTTGGAATTTTATTCACAACTAATTCAAATAATAATAAAACATGAAAACAAAGTTCAGCATCATTTTAACGCTGTTACTGGCGTTTACTGTGCACCTATCTCATGCGCAGGAAAAAACGATTTCAGGGACGGTTACCGGTCAGGATGGTTTGCCCCTCCCCGGGGTTAACATTGTAGTTAAAGGCACTACAAGTGGCACCCAAACTGATTTTGACGGTAACTACACTATCAATGCAAGTGTCGGGCAAGCCCTCTTGTTTACTTATATAGGTCAGCAGGATACAGAACGTGTGATCGGCGCAGAAAACATCATAAATGTCCAAATGACGGAAAGCGCTCAGGCTTTGGATGAAGTGATTGTTACCTCCCAGGGAATTAAAAGGGAGAAGAAAGCTCTGGGTTATGCAGTTTCTACTGTCGGCTCCGAAAATCTCGAACAAAAAGCAGAGGGAGATCTGGGGCGCGTGCTTAACGGGCAGGCTTCCGGCGTTCAGATCAATGCTACCAACGGCATGTCCGGTTCGGGTACCAATATGATTATCCGCGGATACACTTCAGTAACCGGAGGTAACCAGCCACTTTTTATCGTAGACGGAATACCTTTCAATTCCGGCACTAATGCCCAAGGGGATTTTGTGGATGGTAACAACGGTTCCAGCCGGTTTATAGACCTCGATCCGAATAGCATTGAAAGTATTTCTGTTTTAAAAGGTTTAGCAGCATCCGCTCTCTACGGTACGGCCGGGAGAAATGGCGTTGTACTTATTACCACCAAAAACGGGGCAGCGGGAGGAGGAAACGAAAAATTTGAAATCACCGTAAACCAATCCGTATTTTTCAACGAAATAGCTTCCCTCCCCGATTATACTGACAAGTACGGAGGAGGATTTGACCAGGCTTTCGGATGGTTCTTCAGCAACTGGGGACCTTCTTTTTCCAGTACCAATCCGAACGATTTTGGTAGTGCTTTTATGGGTTTTGACAATGATGGTACTCCACTAATAAACAACCCTACTCAAAATAATAGTGTTCTTGCATCCCATTTTCCCGAATATGCAGGAGTGCCCTACCGCTATCAATCTTATGATGGTGTCAAAGATTTTTTCCGTACAGGAACCGTACTGAATACTTCTGTAAACGTCGGCGGGCAGTCCGAAGACGGTAAAATAGCCTATAACGCCAATTTCGGTCATCTGGACGACCAGGGATTTACCCCGGGTAACTCTCTCAAAAGAAATACTTTCGGTATTGGCGGAAAAGTAGAACTGTCGAACAACTTCACCATAAATGGTACCCTAAACTATTCCCGAACCGATTTTATCTCTCCTCCTGTGGCGGCAAGTGCGGGCAATGGCGCTTTCGGGGAAAGTTCGTCCGTATTCGGCCATCTCTTCTTTACACCACGAAGTATTGACCTGATGAACCTGCCCTATCAAAGCCCTGTAGACGGACGAAGTGTGTACTACCGGGGAGGAAATGACATACAAAACCCCAGGTGGACCGCCGCCAATGCATTTGGTAACCAGTATACCAACCGGATGTATGGTAATGGGACCGTAACCTATAAAATAAGCGATAACCTCAACGCATTTTGGCGAACAACTATCGATTTCTTTACCGAACGTAATGAAAGTGGTCAAAATAAAGGTGGCGCCGAAGGACCTTTATTGGGTCGGTATACAACGTATGACAACAAAAATACAACCTGGGACCACACATTTCAACTGAACGGTAACTATCTGATTACCGAAGATATCGACATATCGTTTAATGTGGGAGGAAATGCCAGAAGAATTGAATTTTCCCGTCAGGGAGTACAAAGTGACCAACAAAAGGTATTTAATATCTTCAGACATTACAACTTCGAATCCCAAACTCCGATCCAATCGGATTCCGAACAAAACATCGTAGGGCTCTACGCACAAGCGGAATTGGGCTATAAAAATTATGCGTACCTGACCCTCGTCGGGCGAAATGACTGGGTATCCAACTTTGCCGCTGACAACCGGAGTATATTTTATCCCAGTGCAAGTATCTCCTTTATACCTACAAGCGTTTTTGAAGGGTGGAGCAATTTTGACGGGCTCAACTTCTTAAAGATACGTGCCGGATACGGGACCTCTGCGGGTTTTGCCGGGGCCTACCCCATCTTTTCCGGTCTTGACCTCAACACGCGCGAATTTATTATCGATGGTACCCTGGTCACTTCCAATACTGTTGCAAACGGACTTGGAAATACCAGCCTGAAACCGGAAAGGGTCTCCGAACTGGAACTAGGGGTAGAATCCAGATTTATACAAAACCGGATAAGTCTCGATGTTTCCGTTTACCGGAAGACCACTACCGACCTTATCACCAGTCGCCCTCTGGATCCCGCAACCGGATACACATCTACATTCACCAACATCGGAGAAATACAGGTAAAAGGTATCGAAGCTGATTTATCCTATGCCATATTCCGCAATGAAGGAGAAGGTTTTAACTGGACTATCTCCGGAAACTTTACGACCGACGAAACTACGGTCACCAGCTTGGGAAATGATACGGATAATATTCGTATCACACCGGAAAGTAATATTACCGTAGGGACTTCTGACCTGGGAAACTTTGCCGTAGAAGGAAGGCCATTCGGTGTTATTATGGGAAACAGGGTACTACGTGATGAAAACGGCAACCTCACGGTGGACAGTGGCGGTATGTATATAGCAGAAGCCGGGCTCTTTGAAATAGGAGACCCCAATGCCGACTGGAGACTTAATGTCAACAATAATTTCCGGTACAAGAATTTCTCTCTAGGAATGAGCTGGGCTTATCGTCACGGAGGAGATATCTATACCAATACCGTTTCCGCATTGGTAGGTCGCGGATTGGTAACCGATACGGAAGATCGTGAAAATACTTTTATACTTCCCGGGGTAAAAGAAGATGGGACACCAAATGATATCCAGGTAAACAACTCCGACTTTTATTTCTCCAACATCGCTTTCGGTCCCAGTGAATTGCAGATATACGACGGGAGTATATTACGCCTTCGTGAAGTTTCTCTCGGGTATTCCCTCCCGGAAAGAATGCTCGAAAAAACACCTTTCGGCACGGTAAGTATCACCTTTAGCGGACAAAACCTGTGGTTCAGGGCATTCGGAGTTCCGAAAAGCACCAATTTCGACACGGAATCCATGGGAACGGGCGTAGGAAACAGCTTCGGACTGGAATTTCTTAACGGCCCCAGTTCCAAAAGATACGGAATGTCTATAAAAGTAACCTTCTAAAATATACGACCATGAAAATGTGGAATCACAAAATAATAACAGCAATCCTTTCACTAGGAGTATTATTTTCCTGTGAAACAACGGAACTGGACCTTACCGAAGATCCCAACCAGCTCCCGCCGGGTGAAGCTTCTGCAGATTTTTATCTTAACAGAATACAGGTAGACTTTGCAAAAATCACGGATGAGGAAGTAGATGACGGCCTGGGAAGTGTAGCCGCCGGAGTAACCCGCCTCGGATGGATGGGAACCCGGCAATACCTGCAAGCCTACAGCCCCTCTGATTTTGATCAGGAATGGAGGACAGTATATTCTTCCATGCTGACCGATATTTATGCCTTATACCCGATGGCAGAGGAAAATGAACTTAAAAAGCACATCGCCATGTCTAAGGTTTTCGAATCTTACGCCATTGTAACCATGGTAGATTTTTTCGGAGAAATACCTTATAGCGAAGCTATTAAGGGAGCCGAAAATTTCAATCCTGCTCCCGATTCCGGGGCTTCCATATACCAGGCAGCGCTCAGTCTGCTGGACGAGGCCATTGTACTCTTCCAGGATGATGATTACCTGGCCGACCCGGAATTTGATATGTATTATGACAACGACTGGGATAAATGGGAAAAACTCGCCAATTCCCTTAAAATACGTATTTATGTACAACAACGCCTGGTAGACGACACCGCTATTGACAATATTAATGGTATAGTTAATACCGGAAATTACATCTCCGATATTTCCGAGGATTTCCAGTTTCAATGGGGACGGAATATTGTTAATCCGGACAGCAGGCATCCACGCTATATAGGCAACTACAAATCAACCGGGGCCGAAAGCTACATGTCCAACTGGTTGATGAACTATATGCAGTCTGACAAAGTAGGAAACGCTACATCCACTTTCGAAAAACCCGATCCGAGAATGCGATATTATTTTTATCGTCAAAGCCCCACTACTCCCGGTAACGGAGCGCCACCCAATCAGCAGGACCTTACCTGTAGCGTTGAGCCCACTCCACAACACTACTTGAATGGAGGCTTCTCGTTCTGTAATCTGCCAAATGGTTACTGGGGAAGGGACCACGGGGATAATGACGGTATCCCACCCGACGGAAACAAAAGAACTACCTGGGGCGTATATCCCGCAGGAGGACGATTTGACGACAATGCCTTCGAAGCCGTAGATATAAGCCAGGGAGCTGGTGGTGCCGGTATAACTCCCATATTCCTGAGTTCAACCCTCGATTTTTTACTCGCGGAAATAAGTTATGAAACTGGTGATGTCGCAGGAGCAAAAGATTACATGCTTTCCGGTATTCAAAAATCCTTCTCCAAAGTAAGAAGCTTTGGCGAACTGGACACTTCCGCAGACCTGTCTCTCGCCGCTCCCTTAACCGACGATCAGGATTATATGGACGAAGTAGAAGAACTGTATGACGCTGCAACCGGAGACGATAAATTCAATATTATAGCTAAAGAGCTTTGGGTTACGCTTTTTGGCAACGGTATCGACGCCTATAACTTTTACAGGAGGACAGGTGCTCCTTATGACCTGCAACCCAATCTGGAGCCAAATCCGGGAGGATTTATCCGGTCGTTCCTTTATCCTGCCGCTTATGCTAATAACAATGCCAATATAAGCCAGAAATCCAATGTAACGACCAGAATATTCTGGGACATCAACCCTGAAGAAAATTTTCCCGTTGCTAACTAAAAAAAACGAATCATGAAAAAATATCCGAATACATTACAGTTTCTGTGCTTGTTATCGGTCTTTATCTTCTCCTGTGACGGGGATAAGACCGTAGACATGGTATACAACGAAATGACCAGGGGGGCCATTCTCCGGACCATAGACATTGAATCCGATGAAACCCCTTATAATTATGATACCTCTCAATTTGAAAACTCTTCCTTTACTATTGTTCTGGAAGAAATGGACTACGAAGACGGAACACTTCTTCAGGAAGTAAGGGCATATATAAGGTTTCAGGACAATACAGATCTGGAAAGCACTCTGGATGAAGGCATATCCACCGATGAGGTCTTATTTACAACTATCCCTGCTTCCGAATTTGCCACCGGTGATGACGGATTACCAAGGTATACATTCTCCATTACGGTAGATGAAATGATAGCCACCACAGGCATTGATATTACCGAAGTAAAAGGAGGTGATAACTGGATCGCTAGCTTTGAACTTGAACTCACGGACGGACGTATATTCAACAAGTCTACCGTAGGCGCTACGGTTTCGGGTGGTGCATATTTTGCTTCACCTTTTACCTATACCATAAACATACCATGTGTGATCACAGAGAGCCTGGCCGGATCTCATTCTTTTGAAACTACCGGGACCTTTATCGGTACGGTATCGGATTTCCCCGGAGAATGTACCGAAACAACCATTAGTGGCACCGTGAACTGGGGAGATTCAGACACCCCGGGTTCCTATTCCACCTCCGACTTAAGCTTCGGTTTGTATCCCTGCTACGGCACGAATCCGGACACAGAGAGTGGAGCAAGCATCAATTGGGTATGCGAGGGACTCGAAATAGTACGAGGCGAAGTAGAAGAAGGAGATGATGAAAAACCCGCGTACTCTTATATGATAACCAATGTTTCAGGACCGGAAATGACTATAGAATGGTCTAATTCCCTCGGCGAAGGAGGAACCACGATAGTGACCCGTGAAAATGGCGAAGACTGGCCCGATATATTCCTGGAAAATAACTGATCCTTATAATACGGAAGGGGCCTTACAGCCCCTTCTTTGTTTTTATCCCTTATCATGTATTTCTCAAAAACACGAATAATCGCTATCCTATCCTTTCTCCCGTTTCTACACGTTCAGGCGCAAGATGTCTTTAACCGTGCTCAACCGGCAAACCGTTTTACGGAAGATCTTCGGGTGATCAATCAAACGCAGGAGATCCTTCGGCGGGTGCATCCGTCAGAAAATAATAAAAATAAGACTACCGATATTGTAGGGACAGCCTACATGGATGAAAATTTTGCCTTGGGAACTATTTATTATCGCGACACCATTATTGGCAAATATCCTCTGCGTTACAATGTTTACGCCGAAGAATTCGAATTACTTCACGACAACGACACCTATTCGGTTTCAAAATCGAGTGATGTAAAGATTATCTGCAACGGCCGCATTTTCCTGTACAGATTCTACCTGAATAAAAATATAAGGGAATTCGGTTATTTTGAAATCATAGTACCTAACGACAGCTGTGTACTTCTGAAAAAACACAGAAAAATACTCACCGAATCCAGACCAGCGATAACCAGTTTTGATGTGGATGTCTCCGCCCGGTTTGTAAATATGGAAGATTTCTTCATTTTATTGAATAACAAGGAGATTTTAGAGATCAAACCCAAGAACAGCGCTATCATAAAATTATTCCGGACAAAAGGTATAAACCTGAAACCATATCTCAGGGAAAATAACCTGAATATAAAAAGGATTTCAGATCTTACCCGGGTGATTGGTCATGTAGAAACATTATTCCGGAAGGACTAAACCCAGCCATGACCACCCTTTCCCCCTGCCTCTTAAAATTGTCAGTAAAGGAGGCTCCTTGATACAATCATCGAATTGCTTTATACCCTGTAGAAAGAACAGCTTCTTTTTCATACCTTTGCCCCATGCAAAAAGACGATCAGATATTCGGTATCAGGGCAGTAATAGAGGCCATTAATGCCGGAAAAGCCATTGACAAGGTCTTCATCCAAAAAGGGCTGAAAGGCGCGCTATTCTCGGAGTTGGAAACCCTGCTCCGCAAAGAACAGATAAACGCATCATATGTTCCCCTGGAGAAACTAAACCGGCTTAGCAAAAAAAATCATCAGGGTGTTATTGCCAACATATCGCCGGTGGAATTTCATTCCCTGGAAAACCTGGTTATGAATACCCTCGAATCCGGAGAAACACCTTTCTTTCTCCTTTTGGACCAGCTTTCGGATGTGCGCAACTTCGGTGCTATCATACGCACTGCCGAATGCACCGGGGTGCATGGTATCATTGTTCAGAACAAAGGCGGAGCTCCCATAACGGCCGATACGGTAAAGACCTCCGCCGGAGCGGTATTTAATGTACCTGTTTGCCGGGTAGATCATATAAAAGATGCCGTATTTTATCTCCAGGCTTCCGGTATACAGATCATTGCCGCTACCGAAAAAACCGAAGATACACTTTACGACCTGCAACTGAACACTCCCCTGGCTATTGTTATGGGGGCTGAAGACAAGGGAATTTCACCTTCCGTTCTGAAATCGGCAGATCATCGGGCCAAACTCCCTATGTACGGTACCATCGGTTCGTTGAATGTTTCCGTTGCCTGTGGCGTTTTTTTATATGAAGTAATACGGCAACGAAAAAATAACCTCTAAATTAGTGATAGTAGAATGATATCCCTTCCAGGGTATCCCGGATTCAGAAATAAAAAAGTACTCCCATGAAAATAGAAGCGATCCCACAAATAAAATATACCGATGCCAACAACTTTTTTCTCCTTGCCGGTCCATGTGCCATAGAAGGAGAAGAAATGGCCATGCGCATTGCGGAAAAAGTAGTAAGTATTACCGACAAACTACAGATACCCTACGTATTTAAAGGAAGTTTCAAAAAAGCTAACCGCAGCCGCATAGACAGCTTTACCGGTATCGGCGACGAAAAGGCCCTTAAAATACTCCGGAAAGTATCTGATACCTTCCACATTCCTACCATTACGGATATTCATGAAATAGATGATGCCACTAAAGCCGCAGAATATGTAGATATCCTCCAGATCCCTGCATTTCTTGTTCGCCAGACCGACCTGGTGGTTGCCGCTGCAAAAACGGGAAAGACCATAAACCTGAAAAAAGGACAGTTTATGAGCCCGGAAAGCATGAAACATGCCGTACAGAAGGTCCTGGACAGTGGTAATGAACAAGCGGTAATTACCGACAGGGGTACGATGTTCGGGTACCAGGACCTGGTCGTAGATTTCCGGGGGATTCCAACCATGCGGCAATATGCCCCGGTTGTGCTGGATATTACCCATTCGCTCCAGCAGCCTAATCAAACTAGTGGGGTGACCGGGGGAAGACCGGATATGATCGAAACCATAGCCCGTGCAGGTGTGGTTAACGGTGTCGACGGATTGTTCCTTGAAACCCACTTCGATCCGGCCAATGCCAAAAGTGACGGAGCAAACATGCTTCATCTCGATCACCTGGAAAAATTATTGACTAACCTGGTTGCCATCCGAAAAACAATAAACTCCCTTTAACAGGTATTGCTATTGATGAAAGTATGCACATATATTAGTTGTCTTATCAGACAAAAAAAGCTATCTTAGTTTAAACAAATCTTATAAATTTTAAAAAGATATGAGTATTCTGAGAATAATATTTGCAATTATCCTCCCTCCTTTGGGTGTATTCCTTACCGTAGGCCTCAAAGGTGCTTTCTGGTTGAATATTCTTTTAACCCTCTTAGGATTCCTTCCGGGTATCATTCATGCCATTTGGGTCATTGCAAAACACGATAGATAGTGCAGATACCAGAAATAACGGCCATTGTGCTTTCTTCCGCTTTTACCATTTTTACTCTCGCCCCACTCCTAAAGTGGGATGACTGGTGGATACGTATATTTGATTTCCCAAGGCTTCAACTATGGCTACTGGGAATGACGGCACTTGTTCTATCTCTTTATTTCTGTCATTACACCGCGCCGTTTCCCTTCATTCTCACGGGAGCCGTAATACTTGGAATTATTTACCAGATGACAAAGATTTTGCCGTATACACCTTTTTTCAAAAAGGAAGTAATTCGGTATAAAGGTAAAAAAGATGATGACAACCGTATTTCGCTGCTGGTTAGCAATGTATTAACGCCTAACAGGAATTCCGACAAACTCATCAGACTCATACGTCGGAAAAAACCTAACATGGTACTTACCCTGGAAACTGACTCCTGGTGGGAACAACAACTAGATATACTTGAAAAAGATTATCCTTACACTGTTAAAATCCCATTGGATAATTTATACGGTATGCATCTGTATTCCAACCTGGAACTGGAAGATGCCAAAACCATGTACCTGATAAAAGATGATATTCCTTCCATAGAATCCTATGTAAAACTCCCTTCCGGAAAG
Source organism: Sinomicrobium halophytocola (assembly GCF_052983395.1). NCBI lineage: Bacteria > Pseudomonadati > Bacteroidota > Flavobacteriia > Flavobacteriales > Flavobacteriaceae > Sinomicrobium > Sinomicrobium halophytocola. The sequence continues at coordinate 48,870 of NZ_JBRKIT010000032.1, read as the reverse complement.
AAGGTTAAGATATACTGTCTTCATCCCATGCCGCCCAGTCCCACAGAAAGCGACACATCTACAGACAGAGATGGAGAATTATTGCTTGTTGGTGAAAAAGTAAAAAAAGCCGAAAGGACCACTCTTGTTTTCGGAGATCTGAATGATGTGGCCTGGTCCTATACAACCATACTTTTCCGCAAAATAAGTGGTTTGCTGGACCCCAGAATAGGCAGGGGAATGTTCAGCACATTCCATGCCGGTTATTTTTTCCTCCGATGGCCGTTAGATCATGTATTCCATTCGAAGGATTTTATGCTCAATGAAATCCGTAGATTGCCGGGGGTAGGATCAGATCATTTTCCCATATATGCCGATTTCCAATTTCGCTCACTTGCAGAGAAAGTACAGGAAGAACCGGAAGCCGACAGTGAAGACAAAGAGTTGGCCCGTGAAAAAATAGCCAAGGCAGACCCTATCGTCAAGACAGAAAAAACACAATACAGGGCAACCTCTGGCTGAACCCGGAAAGTGCTCCCCTATTTTCCGTTCACATAATCCTGCAAATAGGCATAACGATCGGTCAAACGTCCTTCTCTAGTCATTCGCGCACGCTCCAGTACACCGTCTTTATCATCATTAAAAAAAGCAGGTATGACATATTCCATAAACATATCCCCGAACCCTTCACTGGCATCTTTGGGTAATTCACAAGGCAGATTATCTACCGCCATTACCGCTATGGCAGTTTCCTGCCTGAAATCTGTCTCCGATCCGGTTTGAGGATCATAGCCGTAAACAGGATCTTCAATGGTAGACGCACGAACGGTAGAAGCCACCGGGCCGTCTATATCACAACTTATATCCGCTACAACCCGAATATTAAATTCCGGGGACATCGCATCTTTACGGGTGAATATATCGGGAGCCCCCTGCCCGTGAAAATGTCCTGCTATGTATAGGTCCGTTACGCGGGCAAACCTCATGAAATCCGATTCATATTCCTGCGGATGCTTATAAAAATTCTGAATAGAAGCGGGTTCTCCGTTTTTCCTTTTATTATACTCCAGTACATCTATCCGGCAATATACCGGATGTGAAAAGTCCTGCTGGTTCAGATACGTCTCATAACCTACCTCTTTAAGCCCCATACCATCCAGCATTTCTTTGACACCGCCGCCTACTCTTCCCTTCCCGGTAAGCAGTATTTTTATATCGGGCAACTCGATCTTTTTCAAAACTTCAATCAAAGCCAACTGATCCGGAAGTGTCTCGGCTTTAGGGATATCGTAAAGACCCGATTTTAATCCATAAGCCCTTATTCCATTATATGCCCCTACAATTCCCGCATAACGTCCGAATGCCACCAATCGCCGTCCATTACGCCCTGTTATTACCTCGTGGTCGTATAATTCTATGTTTTTATCCAGGATAGCCTGTAATAATTTGCGGTTATACGGTTGTTTTTTAATAGTATGTGAAAAGAAAAAATATTTTTTATCACGGATCAAAGCATCCACCGGGACCTCTTTCACACCCAAAAGTATATCACAATCCGTAACATCATCCGTAACAGGAAACCCGGCTTCTTCATAATCTTTATCCGAAAAAACCCGGATGTCCGAGCTTTCTATATATAATTCTACCTGCGGAAACTGTTCTCTCATTCGTATACAGGCAGTCGGAGACAATACCACCCTTTTATCCGGAGGATTTTTTCTTTCCCTGATTATTCCAAACTTCATATAATTATATTTTTATAACTCTTTGGCATACTATTTGTTTCAAATGTAACTGTTGTGATTATTTCCCGCAAGATTTTCTGCGAATAATTTTTTGCAGTATCTTTGCGGTTTCGTATATTATTTTACGATGTTCTTTACATACTGGGGTCGACTGGTTTTGACAGCGGGTCGAATTGAAATGTAAGCATGCAGAGCGCTGGGATATAGCTCTTAAATCTCATATTTCACACCTTTTAAATGGCGAGAATAACTACGCTCTTGCTGCATAATCTGAATTCATAGTAAGATTAGCCACGTTTCCGCAAGGCGGAAAAGCAGGATGTCTCCGGATAGCCCTTGTTGACGGCGGTCCGCAAGGAGGCACCATAAAAGTCAACATAGAGATATTGTAGCTTCGGCAATATTTTAAAATTTAAGAAGCTAAGCACATGGTAGGCGGTTTTCGGTCAGCCTTGTGTCGAAAAACAAACGAAAACTAAGCATGTAGAAAGCTTTTTAATTGCCTGTTTGGACGAGAGTTCGATTCTCTCCGACTCCACAAAAAATCCCCTGTAAACACTAGGTTTGCAAGGGGGTTTTGTTTTTTATACTAATAATTTTTCTGACGGAACCCAATTATTGCATTAAGTAACAATTTTTGGTTTAGAGGTCATCGATACCCATATTATTCAAAAAACACAATCGATAAAAAGGGTAGGGAAACTTTAAAATTGATTTTTGTAGACTTCCCGTCCTTTTAGTTTTCTGAAGGGTTTAGGTATAATACTACAAATTTTCTTTGGCTCTATTAATGGCCGTACGAATGTCTTCAACAACAAGATCAGTTTCTATAAATGAGAATATTCCGTTTTTTTCAAAATCTTTCCTCAGGGTTTTCCTAATACCAGAAATTATTACTTTTATTTTTCGAGCTTTATAGATTTTTATTATTTCTTTGATGCTCTGGTATCCCGTAGCATCTATTAATGGTACGTAGCGCATTCTAATAATGACCACTTTGGGCTGTATATGAGTATTCGTAATGGTTTCCTGGAATTGTCTGGCCGCCCCAAAAAACAGAGGGCCGTTAATTTCATATAAAACAACTCCTTTGGGTATATCCAATAGTTCTTCATCAAAAAGATGTTCTCTATTTTCATTAACAGAGGAAAAATCCTGAATATGTACAGATTGGCTCATTCGCTTCATAAACATAAAACTGGAGAGCACTATTCCAATTTCTATGGCTATTACCAAATCAAAGATGATAGTAAGAAAAAAAGTAGTAAGTAAAATAATAATATCCATTCTATTACCTTTTAGCATAGCCCTGAATTGTTTCCACTCACTCATATGGTACGCCACAACAATTAAAATACCAGCAAGACAAGACATGGGTATTAGCTTGGCATAGGGTGCAAATAACAGCATGATTGACAATAAGACCAAAGCATGAACAATACCGGCAATAGGCGTCCTACCTCCGTTTTTTACATTGGTTGCAGTTCTTGCAATGGCGCCTGTGGCAGGGATGCCACCAAAGAGAGAAGATATAATGTTTGCTGCTCCTTGTGCCACTAATTCCATATTTGAACGGTGTTTTCCTCCAATCATGGAATCTGAAACCACAGCAGAAAGCAGTGATTCTATACTTCCTAATATAGCAATGGCAAATGCTGGCTGAATAAGAGCCTGAATAGTATCAAAATTAACCTTCGGAATATGTGGTAACCCTAACTGGTTTGGAATATTCCCAAAATTGCTTTCAATAGTATCTACCGGAATTTCAAATAGTTCTACTACTATAGTAGATATTAATATGGCCATAATAGACCCTGGAATTTTTTTTATTATTTTTTGGGAATAAAACGTAATAAATATGGTTATAACTGCAATACAAATAGCATACCAATTGATTTTGTGGAAATTATTAAAATACACCACCCATTTATCTATAAAATCTACGGGAACTTTAGCGATGTGCAATCCAAAAAAATCATTAATCTGAGAAGAAAAAATAATGAGTGCAATCCCACTTGTGAAACCTACAATGAGAGAATACGGGATGAATTTTAGTAAATTTCCTAACCGCGCCAATCCAAATCCAATCATGATAAAACCGGCCATAAAAGTAGCGATCGTTAACCCACTTATCCCGTTTTGTTGAACAATACCATAAATAATAACAATAAAGGCTCCTGTTGGCCCTCCAATTTGAACCCGGCTTCCTCCAAAAGTCGAAATAACTATTCCTGCGATAATTGCTGTTAAGATTCCTTTTTCAGGAGAAACACCAGAAGCAATGGCAAAAGCAATAGCCAATGGTAAAGCAACTATCCCCACTATTAACCCCGAAAGAATATCTTTTGTTAAAGTCCCTTTTGATATCCCCTGTTTTAATAGAGAAAATAATTTCGGTACAAATTCTTTGTGCATTGGTTTACGGATTAATTATTTTATAATTGTTCTATTTAAACGTTTATTATAATTTATCACTTTGTTGTATAATTTATAATCATATTGAGTAAAATAGCTCTTGCAATGGGCATTAATGGAATCTGTAACATAAAACTAAAGAGTATAATGAATGGGGAAAGAAATTTGAAAAAGCTGTCAATGCTATCCAATAAAAATCCCAAGAGTATCAATGGGATAAAAATGATAAGCACTATAGGATAACTGATCCATAAGGCAGCTGTATAAAATCCTGGTTCCAACTTAAAATCCTGCTTACAGTGTGGGCATTTATCGGGCATTTCCAAAATTCTTGAAAACACAAATAGTCCCGGATTACTGAATAAATTTCCCATTTGGCAACGTGGGCATTTCGATCTTAAAATACTGTACAGCTTGGTTCCCTTTTTCATTGACTATCCTGTAATTTGTACTGAACAACCTTTCCCCGGATGGATTTAGATATTGTTAACAATCGCTTTTCCAAATTCAGAACATCTAAGTAATATGGCATCTTCCATCAAACGTTCAAAATCATAGATAACCGTTTTTTATGGATAGCTCCATTCAGTCCTTTTACCATAAGGTCTGCGGCTTCTTGCCAATCTAAGTATTCCAGCATCATTACCCCGGAAAGGATTTCAGAGGAAGGGTCTATCTTATCTTGATCTTTGTACTTGGGTACTATACCATGTGTGGCTTCGAATATCGAAACACCGGTACTATAATTTATATTTGCCCCGGGTGCTATGCCGATTCCTCCTACAATGGCAGCCAAAGCATCAGAAATATAGTCCCCGTTTAAATTTAAGGTCGCAATGGCGTCATATTGATCGGGCCTCAAAATGATCTGTTGCAAAAATGCATCAGCAATAACATCCTTTATGATTACCTGGTGTCCATTCTTGTCAATAACCTGCCAAGGGCCTCCTTCATAATCCTTTGCGCCAAATACATCTTTGGCCAATTGATAGCCCCATTCTTTGAACTTGCCCTCGGTAAATTTCATGATATTGCCTTTATGGACGATGGTGACAGACTCTTTTTTATTGTCAATGGCATATTACCTAACGTTCCGTACCTTGTTTTGAAACGGGTTTAATTCCAATGGATACTGTGTCAGGAAAGCGGATTGCAGTGACATCCATCTCATTTATCAGGAAGTTTTTACCTTTTCAAGTTCAGGGGTACCATTCATCCATTCTATTCCTGCATAAATATCTTCTGTATTTTCCCTGAAAATAACCATATCCACTTTTCCGGGATTCTTTACAGGGGAAGGCACGCCTTCATACCATTTTACGGGTCTTACACAAGCATACAGATCGAGTTGTTGCCGTAAAGCCACATTGAGGGAGCGCATACCGTCACCTATTAGTGTTGTCAATGGTCCTTTAATGGCCACAAGGTATTTCTCAATATTTTTGACAGCGTCTTCGGGCAGCTACTCTCCAGTTTTTTCAAAGGCCTTTTTAACTGCATATACTTCTTTCCATTTGATTTTCCTATAATCACCATATGCCCTGTTAACAGCAGTATCAATGACTAATTTTGTAGCTTTCCAAATATCCGGCCAGTGCCATCACCTTCAATAAATGGGATAATAGGTTTATTTGGAACATATAATTTTCCGTTAACAAGATTAATTTTGCTTTTATTCACACCAAATTAAACTGAACACAAATATATAATAAATGTTATTTTAATAAACAATATTTGTTATATAATAATTTTGGTTTTATTATATATTTGTCCTATGAAAAATTTTTATTCGCAATTTGATTTTCAAAGTGATCTGCTGTTTGAAGCATTAAACTCTGCTGAAAAAAAATTAATTTATGACGCTATGGAGCCCTTAATCATAAAGAAAGGAAGTCTCTTGTTTTATGAAGGGGGGGTGCCCACGGGTATCTTTCAAATCAAGAAAGGAAAAGCAAAAAAATTTAAGCGTAGTTTTTCCGGCACAGAACAAATTTTTTATATCTACACAAATGGCGATGTATTAGGGTATCACGCCTTATTTGGAGAAGAACGTTATCAGGATTCCTGTGAAGCACTGGAAGATCTGGAAGTGAATTTTATAACTAAAGATGTTTTTTTCGGGTTATTGCAGGATATTCCTGCTTTGCAACAAACTTTTACAAAAAACATTGGCCACGAGTTTGGAGTTCTTGCCAATATAATAACTATGCTAGCCCAAAAAAACCAAAATGCCAGATTGGCTATTAATTTACTTATTTTAGAAAATCGGTTCCAAAAGCAATATAAGGAACATAAGGGTATTGATTTAACACGGGAAGATTTAGCCAATATTGTTGGCACCTCACCCGAAAGCTTGGGAAGAAGCTTAAAACAGTTTAAAGACGAGGGTATTATTGTAGTAGATAAAAGAGTTATTTATATAAAAAATAAAAATTTAATATTTCAGCTGTTAAATATTAATCTGAGCTTGTGAAGAATTTTTTTTAAAGTCTAACCTTTTTTTATAAGTATTTCTGCCAGCTGCAAAATCCTATAAGGAAGGGGTTTTACATATCCCTTTACTATTTCAATCCCCCTTTTTACAGCAATTCTTGCCATTTCTTCAAAAGGTTAGACTCTTTCTGTGTCCCCAGAGGGGTAGCAAATCTTCCAGTGATACTTCTACCACGGCAATATTTACTCCCGGATACTATATCACATTATAATGTTTTGTGGAACTAACCATTCTACATTTTCCTAATTACAACTCAAGTACATCAAATTTATCACTCCCCGACTTCCAGCGACATGACATTCATCATTTCTTAACCCGTTCCCGATCCTTTTCTTTACAGAAGAAAAAAAAACTCTCCGGTTTTAACCGGAAATCAGGCGAAAATTGAACAACATTCAATAAAACAACACGTAAAAATGAAAACCGACAAAAGCATTGAAGCACTCACCGTGAAAAAACTGCACTTCATCACCAAAAAATATGACTGGGTGATTAAAGCCAATGTTTTTTTAAACAAGACCCGTCTTCCGACGGCAAGGGCAAGATCTGTGATATCCGGATCAGCGCACCAGGGCCTGAGATATTTGCATCTTCTAATGACGCATCCTTTGAGGTTTCATTGGCAGAAACATTAGATAACATAAGAAAACAATTGAATAAAAGAAAACACCAAATGAGTCCCTGTTGATAAGACTTTTAAAACTGCTAAAAATAAATATAATGAAACGAATCCTCCTTCCCACAGATTTCTCAGACCATGCGCAGAACGCCATGGCCTATGCTACGGAGCTTTATAAACACGAAGAATGCATGTTTTATGTGTTGAACGTGTTTAGGGTTTACGGTTATTCCACTATCAACATAATGTATCCCGAACCTGGAAACCCCGCTTATGATGCCGCCTTCAACGAAAGCCGGAAAAATATAAATGATACCATACGCCGGTTGGTCTTTGCCAAAAATCCAAAACATTCTTTCGAAGGTCTTTCCAAAAATAATTTTCTTCTCGATGCCATAAATCACCTGGTAGAAGAAAAAGGTATCGATATGATAGTTATGGGAACCAAAGGTGTTAAAAATGCCAGGGGAATACATTACGGGAGCAATGCCGTAACCGTTATGGAAAAAGTTACGGCCTGTCCGGTCATAGCCATACCTCTGCAGGCTGAATTTATGGGGTACAGGGAGATTATATTTCCCGCTTCATACGAAATTGCATATAAGAAAAGTGAAACAAGACTGCTATTAACCCTGGCCAGAGAGTTTAATTCCAACATATGTATACTGCACATTAAGGAAAACGAGGAATTGACCGAAAACCAGGTAGAGAACAGGAGATTACTGGAAGAAGACCTGACCGATACAAAATATACCTTTCATTCCCTTACCAATATAGAGCCTGCCGTAGGAATAAGTTGTTTCGCCGAAAGCCGCAATGCTGATCTCATTGCCCTGATAAACCGTAAGCACGGTTTTTGGTACAGGATAAAGGAAAAATCAGTGGTAAAAGGCGTAAGTTTCTATTCCAGGACTCCTATTCTTGTGACACATGTTCAAAATCGCCCTGAGCAACCATAGCAAAATATGTGCTCCCTGCTTGTCCGGGACAAATATTTTCCAAATATGATATATCTCATAGAACAGTATACTTTAACACTTTAGCTTAGTAAATAAAAAATGAATCCGACTCATATACATTTATTGATTACACACTTAGCCATCTATGGGTGTGTACTGGGGGCCATAGTCTTGTTATACGCCCTGTGGTCAAAAAGCGATCATACCAAAATAGCTGCATATATCCTGTTTATTATATCCTCAGTAGGAGCAGCCATAGCATACGTGACCGGTGAATCTGCAGAAGAAACTGTCGAAAATATCCCGGGGATTGATCTAAACCTGATTGACCGACACGAAGACTTTGCTTCAATTGCATTAATTGCACTGATCGTACTGGGTATTGTATCCGTTGCGGGCATATTTGTCACTTTAAAAGTACAATCCTTCAAAAGAACTACTGCCCTGATTGTTCTGTTTATTTCTCTCATAGATTTTGGAATAATTGTCAGGACCGGTTATCTGGGTGGACAGATACGACATTCCGAGATCCGGGACCAATCCCCTGTTAATGAAACAAATGAAATGGAGACAACCCAACAACACTCTTCAGTCAACTTCCAATAACACTAAGGAATTATGAAACCACTAGTTATACCGACGTTTATTATGTTTCTTTTTTTCATGATTACCGGATGTTTTCGGCAGGAATCATTATCCCCGGAGGAAATCCTCAGTAATGAGCAATTACGCAAGGAAATTATGGCCATTATCAACAATAATTCCGAAATGACCATTGAAATGACGGAACTTATCAGCAAGAATAAGTTTGCCATACACCTCTTGGAAAACGACAACAGAATGATCCGCAATATGCTGGAAAACAATCAGGAGGTAGCAAAAGGGACCATGCAACATCTTATTGATATAATGCGTAAAGATAGTGTATTTTGTGAAAATATGAGTTTTATGATGATGAACGATGAACACATGCGCACCGTAATCTGTAATATGTGCGATTGTTCTACGGATAGTGATGAGGATCATAAAAACACTCATTGATGGGTATTACAAAACAAACCGTTCCGGTACAGAATCGGGAAAAATACACTTCATAGGTCGGATATAGAAAAAATGCTGGGGGCGAGAAAGAAAAACGAGGATCATTAATATAATTGTCATGCAACAACCAGGAAAAATTCAAAATGACATTTACGCTCTTTTAACAAAAATCGAAGAAGAGTATCCCGAACTGTACCAGTTCCTAGACGAAAACCCCATAACTATTCCGTATATGGAGCACCCGCAACTGGACAATGAAATTTTTTCCCGATATTTAGATGACCTAAAACATTTACTGTATCATTACGAACATGGTCATCAAAAGATCAGAGCATGAAGAAAATTGCCATATTAACTTCGGGAGGGGACGTTCCTGGCTTGAATGCGTGCATCAGAGCCATAGTAAAAGCCGCTTCTTATCATAACATAAGTATTTTGGGAATAAAAGGAGGATTTGAAGGTATGATCACCGGAGACTTTATTCCACTGGATCCTCTCGAAATAAATCATATTATACATCTTGGGGGTACTATTTTAAAATCTTCCAGAAGTGCCCGGTTCAAAACCGAAGAAGGACGCAAAATAGCTTACCACCAGCTCAGGAAAGAGGGAATAGATGCCCTTATACTCATTGGCGGTGACGGTTCACTAAAGGGAGGTCTCATATTTTGCGAAGAGTATAAAGACATTCCGATCATGGGTATCCCGAAAACCATAGATAACGATATTTCCGGAACAGACTATTGCATAGGTTATGACACCGCCCTTAACACTGCCATGCAGGCCATAGACAAAATAAGGGATACCGCCGAATCTCATGATCGTATCTTCATTGTAGAAGTGATGGGAAGGGATGCCGGCTATATTGCTTATGGCACAGGAGTGGCTTCCGGAGCAGATGGCATCCTGATTCCCGAAACCACGGCCGACCTGGAATATTTACAACGCAGTTTTGCTAAAGACAGGAACATCAAAAAAACATCCCTTATCATCGTTGTAGCGGAAGGCGATGAAAGCGGGGGTGCCATCACCATAGCAGAAAAGGTTAAAAAACATGCGGCGGGAAGGGATATCCGGATATCTGTTCTGGGGCATATTCAACGGGGAGGTTCCCCTACCGCTTTTGACAGGATACTTGCGGCCAGGCTAGGGGTTGCAGCCGTTGAAACCTTGTTAAAGGGAGCAAAGAACAGCATGGTAGGCATTATAAAAAATGATCTTTTCACAACGCCGCTTGCGGATATAAAAAACAGGAATATGAATATAGACAAAGATGCGCTGAAATTCCTGGAAATATTAACAACATAAGCGATTTTGCCTTCGGATAAACCAATGGTCCGTTATGATTACAACATATCTATAACTCTTTGCAACTTATTTTTCACCTCTTCCGCTATACCGGCAAGTACAGTATTTCCGACCCCCTGCATGGAAATAACAGGATCAACAGCTGCTACTTCCACTAATCCGGGTGCTTTTTGCTGTACCACCACATTACATGGCAGCATTATGCCGATCTTATCTTCTTCCTGCAAGGCTTTGTACGCAAAGGTCGGGTTACAGGCGCCTAATATTTTATAATTCTTAAAATCTACACCCAACTTTTTTCTAAGCGTTTCCTTGATATCAATTGTGGTGAGTACGCCAAACCCTTCTTCTGATAGTTTTCCGGTAACCTTTTCAACGGCTTCATCAAAAGAGATATCCTTCAGTATTCTTCCATAATAATATTTCATGACAGCATTTTTATTTTGTTATTTATTTTCTGCACTATTCAGTGATTCTTCGGGTCTTTAGGACCAACAGGAAAAATGGTATTAAAACAACAGGGTCACAACCTCGTTGTGTTTCGGGATACAGGTATTCCAGGAGTATACTTCTTTTATTTTCTCCTCAAAAACCCGTGCGCTTTCCGGTTCTCCGTGGATGAGAAAAACTCTTTCCGGATTTCCTTTGATTTCAGATAGCCAATCCAATAATTCCTTTTGGTCTGCATGAGCAGAAAGGGAATCCAAACACTCTATTTTTGCCCGTACAGGATAATATTTACCAAAAAATTTAATTTCCTTCGCCCCTTCCTGAAGCTCCCTTCCCCTGGTCCCTTCGGCCTGGAATCCTACCAAAAGTACGGTTGTGCTTTCCTCATCTATTAGCTGTTTTAAATAGGTCAGCACCCTTCCCCCGGTGACCATACCGCTCCCGGCAATCACTATTTTGGGCTGGGTATTGTCTATGACATTCCAGGTTTCCCGGTAAGAATCCACAATTTCCACATAGTTTAACACAGATCTGAATTCTTCTTCACTTACCTTATGCCAGTCCGGATACTGCAGAAAAACCTGCAGGACTTCCTTGCCCATTGGACTATCTATTACTACCGGGATACGGGGTATTTTATTTTTTTCATACATTTTCCACAACAGAACGATCAGTAGCTGTGTTCGTTCCACGGCGAAACTTGGAATAATAAGGTTCCCTCTTTTGTGTATAGTTTCATGGATCATGGAAGCGAGTATCTCCCGGGCGTCTTCCCCGGAATGGTGCCGGTCACCATAGGTGGTTTCCAAAAAGAGATAATCGGCCTTATCCGGTTTATTGGGATCAAACAAAAGCAGGTCGTCCGGCCTGCCGATATCTCCGGAAAACACAAAGCGTTTGCCATATATGTCCATTTCTATAAACGTCGCTCCCAAAATGTGACCGTTATACCGGAACCGCACAGCAATATCCCCGGATAAATGTATCCAGTGGTCACGGGGTTGTGCTTCCATGTATTGCAGTGTCTTTTCCACATCCTCCTCCGTATATAACGGCAGGGCCGGATGATGCCTGGAGAATCCCTCTTTATTGGCCCGCTCGGCATCTTCTTCCTGTATTTTAGCACTGTCTTTTAATATAATCCGGGTTATGGCCAGTGTAGGTACAGTACCGTATATCTTACCTTCAAATCCCTGTTTTATCAACCTGGGCAAATATCCCACATGATCCAGATGACCGTGAGTCAGGAGTACAAAATCCAGCTCCGCCACGTCAAAATTCAGTTCCTGCCAGTTCAGTTCCCGCCATGCCTTGGCTCCCTGGAACAATCCGCAGTCAATCAGAACTTTCAGATCTGAAGTCTCTACCAGGAATTTGGAGCCCGTAACAGTACCGGCAGCTCCCAGGAAATGTATTTTAACCTCTTTTTTCATTCTGCTACGTGATTTACATTACACAACTCGCATATTTCCCGGAGTATATTCTTCTTCCGCTTTTCGGAAACGCCTATATGATCAAGCATAAAGGATTCTTTGTGCAGATCCCTGCATAGCACGATCCCTTTGTCCAGTAAAAACTGTTTTTCCCGTTTCGTCATTAATGTAGAAGATGTGACAGGATGCAACCCAAGACGGTCTATTCTGTCCTTCAGACTATTTTCTTTCGGATGGTCCCAGCTCAACAAATATAGTCCGGCACATTGACCATATTGCAGGGCATCGGAAGTAAAACGGGTATTGGTTACCACCCAGGGTTCGGTCAAGTCATTTTCTCCATTTTTCTTCCAGGCACTGTGTATGTCCACAAACCTAGAATGGATATACAAGGGAATTTTAACATTGCATTTCCGGCCCTGTTCGCTATGAAATTTGCACTCGACAAGGGTAACTGTTCCGTTCTTGCCTGCGAATACATCAATCTCATGGTTCACGCAGGTTCCCGGAACTATCTTTCCTATTTCATTTTCATAACCCGAATAACGTAACACCGCTCCAATGAACTTTTCAAACGGAAAACCCGTAGGCCCCAGTTCGAAAATCGCCTTCTTAAGTTTGTATTTAGACGCAAATACCGGCGTGTCTTTTCGAAGCATGGCAAAAGCCCGGTTATAAATTTCCCTGGTGGAAATACCAAGGTAAAGTTCATTGTGAACCGTTCGGATAATATGTTCTATAAGCTGACCTCCCGCCCCGGTATGCTTCAGGGAAGCGCGGAGTTTCTCATAAGAAAAATCGGCTTGCTCTCCCGAGGCTTTTGTAATTGTAAACGATTGGGTATGGTCCATATTTCCGGCGAGGTATTGTGATCTTATCTTTTTAGCTATAGTATCAGCCACAGTTTGCGGAGACAAAAAAATTCCGGACCAGTGCTCTCACCTGATTTTCTGTCATACTATCGGCCTTCTCTATACATTTTACTTTTTCCCTTAACGGCTTGTGATCGCTTTCCAGGTATTCGGCAAATTTATGCCCTACAGCCCCGGGGCCGTAAATAGCAATGGCCTCCGCATCGTTAATCTTCGCTGCCAGGTGCTCAAAATATCTTTTCATCTGGTGCTTCCTCCTTTCCGTATACTTGCTGTCCTGAACCACATCTTGTGGTCCCCAGCGCGTTTTGGAACGCGATCCGCCCACTGGCCGGTAGGATTCTATTTTTGAAATCACCGTTTCCATTTTTTCATCCCCCTTTTCCATGGTGACGAGATGGGCCTTTCTTCTGTCCATCCAAATACCGATATTCCTCATAAGACTCTGATTTTAAGATTACATTTCACCCCCGGTTTCAACAGAATATATAAATTTAAGAATAAATACCCGGTTAATAAATTTATGCGCGATGCATAACAAGCAGGGGGACTTTAGTATGATGTCCCAGCCCTTTAAGGACGGGTTTCCTTAGCATTGTATTAAATAAACTGTACTTTTGATTCATAAAGGCAATCATGTCTATATCTTCACGGCTTTCCGTAAAACAATGGATCGCTGTTTCCGTATCTATATTGGTCAGGGCATGATAAAAGGTTTTTATCCCTTCCAACCTAACCATAAGGCACGCCTTGTTATCACGCTGTTCTTCATCCAGCTCTTCTTTGTCTCCGATATGCAATATTCTTACGGTACATTTGTGTTTTCCTGCCAATTCCAGTAACGGACTTAGATCCTTTCTTTTATAGGCATTTTTAAAAGAAGACGGGAATACAATCCCTTTCGGAATCTCAATCTCGGTAGACTCCGGTACCGCCAATATGGGGCAGTTAAGTACACTTTCCACGACCGCAACGGTATTGCTGCCAAACCATCGTTCTTTCGCGCCGGTCGCTCCCCGGGTGCCCATAACAATTATCTCGACATTCTTTTCTTTAACCAGATCTTTGACCGTTTCGGCCAGGTGGCCATACCGGGCAACCATATCAAAAGAATGATTCTTGTTTCTTCCCGAAGAATTCAGTATATCAAAAAGTCCTTTCAACTCTTTTTGTGACCTTATAAGCGCTGTTTCATAAGCAGGGTTGGAGGCCTGCAAAACCATCATATTGGTTGTATTTCCGGCACCAAAGGTGTTGAGCAGAATAAATTCGCACACCTCATCCTTGAACAGGTGAATGGCATAATCAATAGCATTTTTTGCATTGACGGAAAAATCGGTAGGTACAAGTATTCGTTTCATCGGATTTGTCTGAGTTAATTAGTCATAAATATATTTTATCCAGCTTGTGATTACACACAGACGACAGGACACGGCACCGTCGCTTTACCCCACTTCTGATCCCTGCACATTATTAAATAAGATCATGTAATATCGGGCATTACCAAAAAAGGGACCTTTATCTTAAAGACGGTATTCCTGATTACCGGTTCCCGGAATAGCTTCTCTAAAAAGCTGTGTTTATTGTTTATCATAGCTACCATCCCAATGGAATTGTTTTCAGAATATTTGGTAATAACTTTGGATATATTGTTGTATTTGGTCGTCTCTTCCCAGGTATGGGGGAGATTCTTCAATAATCTCCCTAGTTTTTTGCTGCTCTTTATCTGCAGCTCATCTAATTGTTCTTCTTTCCGGATATGCAGAATTCTTATTTTTGCTCCCCATAACCTGGCAATTTCTTTCAGAGGCTTCAATCCGAATTCATTATAAGTGTTTTTAAAATCCGTGGGGAACAATATGTCATCGGGAAGGTCATAATCATACGCTTTCGGAATTGCAACAATTGGACAGAAATCAATATTTTTAATCACCTTCAGTGCATTGCTTCCCATAAAGATCTCCTTTGCTTCCGTAGAACCTTTCGTTCCCATGAAAACATAATCTATATTTTTGGAGATCACCATTTTTCCTATCGCATTTACCAAAGAATCGTATATTATTTCTTTTTCGTAAAAATGTTCGGGATTCGTGTTTTTTATATTAACCTCTTTAAACAAATCTTCCATCACTTTTACACTTGAGCCTGCCGTTCGCTCCGTATTATCACTCCTTATATTTGTTTCTTGTGCGTTTAACAGGTAAAAAGTACATGTCTCCCTTTCAAAAAGATATATGGCATATTCCATGGCTTTATGAGCATTGGCAGAAAAGTCTGTGGGAATCAATATCTTTTTCATGTGTCTATTTTTATTCTTTTTTACTCATTTTGCAGAAGCCCCCTGTAGAACCAGGAATGGGATTTCCAGGTTAAACCCTATATTAGCGATGTTTTGCCTTAATAACAGTCTTCCTAAAAAAGAATGTTTTCTGTGCATCATGGCTAACATGTCGTAATGATTATCACGTATATGATCTTGTATGGCTGCTGATATGTCCGTATCCTGAACAACAATAAATTCAAAATCAATGCCTGTTAAAAGCTTCTGTAATTTTTCCTTGTTTTGTTGTTCATTTTCGGTCCATTTCAGATCTTCTTCGACATGAAGTACCGTAATACCGGCGCCATGCCTTTTTGCTATATCAATAAGGGGTTGTAATTCTTCTTTTTTGAAATACCTCAGATAATCCGTAGGGAACAATATCTTTTCTATTTTCGAATATATATACCTACCGGGAATGGCCAATACCGGAACGGTAGCTTTTCGCATCACAAAAACGGTATTGCTTCCGAACAAAATTCGTCGGGCCCCGGTGGCTCCCTTGGTTCCCATAATTATCAGGTCAATTCCCTTGTCTTTTGTAATGTCCTTAACCTCATCCGTAAGCAAATCAAAATCCGAATGCGGATGAAACTTGTGTTTTTTATTGGGAAACTCCCGATAAATCCTTTCCAATGTGATATCCAGATCGGAGAAGGTATCTTCTATCATTCCGTGATAATCTGCTTCATAAAAAGCCGGAAAATAAGTATGAAGTACATAAAAATCGCACTGTTCATCCTCGAACATTTTTAAGGCGTATGCAATGGCATCCCAGGCATTGTCCGAAAAATCTGTAGGTAAAAGTATTTTTTTCATTTTGTGAGTTTTATACACTATCAAAAGTAAACAGCCACGAGAGCAAAAAACATGATATATATCATAATACGTCCTCCTTACGAACTGATAATTATCATTTTACACCTGATAAATTTCATATAATTTCAATACAAACTTTAAAATGAAGAAAAAATGAAAAAGCTTGTTATTTGGACGTTGCTGTTATCGGGTATTTCCCTTTCTGCACAACATATTTCCGATATATCCAGAATCGGAGAACTTTCTGATGGTCTTATCGCTGTCGAAAAAAACGGGGAATGGGGGTTTATCAACCTAAAGGGTGACCTGGTTATCAATTTCAGACAGGACATCGCAGTCCGTGAGAACGCTCCCACATTTAATGAGGGACTGTGCCTGATCAAGGAAATAAAAGAAGGAATTACCTATTACGGGTATATGGACAAAACCGGAAAAACAGTGATATCCCCCGCTTTTCTCAATGCTACTTCCTTCAACAATGGTCTGGCCTTTGCCATTGTGCGGAGTAAAACGGTCCGCGGAAAAAACGAATACCTGGACATGGATATCATCGCTAACGAATTTGATGAAGTGGTCATAAACCCAAAAGGAGAAATCGTTCAGTATTTAAGACAGCTCAAGGGAATTCTGTTATCTGAAAAGCGATACAGACAGCCCGACATAGAAGCTGAGCTATTATCTCCTCATCTCGTGGGGACAAAGAACAAAAACGGAATGTGGAACATTTATAAATTTTAATACAATGGCACTCAATTTTAACCAATACGCCACGGAGGCCAATACCTTTTTAAAAGGATATGCCAAAGACCTGAACCTGGGAAATGATAAGGAAAAAGCCGGCAGGATACTCACTGCCGTACTACACACCCTTCGCGAGATCATACCCCCGGAAGAATCTCTGCAGCTTATAGCACAATTTCCGATGTTCCTGAAAGCTGTCTATGTCAACGGATGGACATTAAAATCCAAACGGGAAAAGATAAAGAACATTACGGAGTTCATCGATCTGGTTCGCAGTTTCGACGGCCCTGCTTCCATCTATGATTTCGAATCGGATGAACTGGCCGAAAATTATATTCAGACCACATTTATTTCCCTCAGAAAGTACATTTCCCTGGGAGAGCTGGAAGATATACGTACCGGCCTGCCCAAGGATTTGAAACCTCTGATATATCACAGTGTCATGTTTTAACAGGCTCCGGGAGCACTGACATTACATCTTTGCAGCACCTGTTTTTCTTTGCTCCCGTCCCTGTATATGGTTATTCCTTTCAAGCCGTACTTCCATGCCGTCATATACACATCGGAAATATCCCCGGTACCGGTTGCTGCCGGAAGGTTAATGGTCTTGGAAACCGAATTGTCCGTGAATTTCTGGAAAGCCCTTTGGTGCTGCAGGTGAAATTCCCAAGGGATCTCCAGGCTGGTTTCAAACACTTTTTTTACCCCGTCGGGAATACCCGGCACTTTTTTAATGGTACCGGTCTGCAATACCTCAGCTTCCAACTCCGCATTCCAATATCCCATTTGTTTCATCTTCTTTTCAAAAACCCGGCCGATCTCCTGTTGTGACTTTCCTCCCAATATGCCCACACGCCTGTATGCCAGGGCATACAAAGGTTCTATGGAATACGAGGTGTCGGCTATGACAGAGATTGTCCCGGTGGGGGCGATACTGTTACAAGTGGCATTCCGCATTTTTTGATCCGGATAAAACCTGCTTTCCGCCCAGGAAGGGAAACACCCCCTTTCTTCGGCCAGGTTTGCCGAGGCCTTATAACTTTCCTCCCGGACAAATGCCATGAGTTTTTCTGCCAGCTTTACCGCCTCCATAGATGCATATGGTATTTCCATGAGCATAAGCAATTCTGCCCATCCCATAAGCCCGAGACCGATTTTCCTGTTTTTCAGAGTTATGGATTTGACCTGGGGAAGCAAATAGTGATTGACACTTATTACATTGTCCAGGAAACGTATGCCCGAATGCACTGTTTCGGCGAGCCTGTTAAAATCAATCTCATAATTTCCTTCATGTGCTGTTACCATTTTAGAGAGATTGATTGATCCCAGGTTACAGCTTTCGTAATCCAGCAGGGGGACTTCCCCACACGGATTGGTACTCTGTATATCGCCCAATCTCGGATTAGGGTTATTCCGATTGATGCTATCGAGGAAGATCAGCCCCGGGTCTCCCGTAGTCCAGGCCGTTTCGATAATCTGATCCCATAGCTTTTTTGCAGGGATATTCCGCACCGCACGTCCGGTTCCGGGGTCTTTCAAAGCCCAGGAAAGGTTCTTTTCCACAGCGTCCATAAAGCGGTCTGTAATTCCCACGGAGATGTTAAAGTTTTGAAGGCTGATCCGGTCTGTTTTAACGGAAATAAATTCTTCGATATCGGGATGATCCACATTCAGAATACCCATATTGGCCCCTCTGCGCTTTCCCCCCTGCTTTACGTGTTCGGTTGCAGCATCGTAAATCTTCATAAAGGCTACGGGACCGGAAGAAAACCCCTTGGAAGTACTTACCAGGGCCCCCTTTGGACGGAGCCTGGAAAAATTATACCCGGTTCCTCCCCCGCTCTGGTGGATCAGTGCCGCATTTTTAAGTGAAGTAAAAATAGCGTCGAGGCTGTCTTCTACCGGCAGCACAAAACAGGCGCTTAACTGGCCCCCGGGCAAACCCGCATTCATCAGGGTGGGGGAATTGGGCAGGAACTCCAGGCTGTTCATCATCCGGAAGAACGTTGCTTCCCAGTGCTCCCTGTTACTCTCTTCTGTCCCGGCAATCCATTTAGAGACCCTCCGGAACATTTCTTCCGGGGTCTCCATAACCTTTCCGTCCGAATCCCGGAGCAGATAGCGCTCTTCGAGTACCTGGAGCGCATTAGGTGTCAATGATAAACGCACCATATCTATTGCTATTTCTATATATTTAAAACAAGAACAGGGACTTGCGTCCCTGTTCCCTTTAAGGAGACATCTATTCCCTAAGCCTTAAATGCCCGGATTCCGGAACACTTATATGCCTTGGAATACGATTGACCTCCCCTGGTAATTGTCGCTGATAAACAACGACAATCTATATAATGAAAAGTATAAAAGAAGTAAGAAACAGGCCTGCTCCCTGCAAGCCTGTTTCAGAGAAATCTTCAATTTATCATACGGGTAAAGCATCATAAAATCATTACATCTCATAATGACTCTATCTCATTTATATAAAATTGAAAATCCCCTTTGGCTGAGGTTTCAAAAACTTTTTTCCATTGGTTTGTCATCTCAATGTACCGGAAAAACTCTGAATGGCTTTTACCCGGTAAACCTTTGGAAAACCATTTTATTATGAATTCCCGTTCCAGGAAATCAAAGCTCTTGAAACCTCATTTCTCTTAAAAGCCATGAATAGCTTTCTATATTTTTTCAGCATGTAAAGAACTTCATTTTAACACTACTAAAGTACAACCCTTTACTTCCTTAATAAATGATATTTATCAGTTTCCGTTTTTTTCTATTCTTTTATTCGTGCAAAACCAAAAACGGTATTCTGGTATGATAACTTATTTTTACTACCGTAGGGCGGAACAATATCTGTTGAAAAAAATGAAGTTTTTTGGCCATCATGGCTATCCAATCAATGTTCCTGCTTTCCGTAAAGCATTGTATGGCTTCACTCAGATTCTTGTTGGTCAACTGGTGAAAGCTGTGTTTTTTATCGAGCAAATAGTCTTTGAGTAACTCCCTGTTTTTTTTCTGTTCGTCATTCAAAGTTTCTTTTTCATCCTTAACCACTTGAAGAACGTGGATTGTCGATTGAAATATTCCAGCCAGAAAGGCCAGGGTATCCAGAACCTTTACAGAATATTGTGAGGTGTAATCTGTGGGAAAAACAATCTCCCGGGGAGGGCAGAAAACAACATCTTCGGGAACGGCTAGCACAGGGCATTTGACCTTAGTAATAACATCGCCCGTATTACTTCCCACTGTCACCTCTTTTAGTCCGGACGCCCCTTTGGTTCCCATGACTATCAGGTCTATATCCTTTTCTTTTATCACTTTCCGCATGACATCAATAAAAAAACCATACTCGGACAAAAGCTCGAAACTGTGATTGGGATACCCATATTCCTTTTCGATCCTGGCCAGTGTTTTTTCCAGTTCTTTCCGGGTTTCTGTTTGAAGTATCTGGTCGATATCCTGGGAAAAAGTTACCAAAGGTACATCCCCTGTGGCGTAAACATGGGGTTGCGTAACATGAAGCAAGTAAAAATTGTACCTGTTCTCTTTGAACAAGAACAGGGCATACTTAACGGCGTTCCACGAATTTTCTGAAAAATCCGTGGGTATGAGGATACTTTTCATTTTTGTCTCCTTAATTGTGCTGACAAAAATAGGTCGGTACCCGGGAACACAACATGATAAATATCAAATCCGAAGAATTATTCAGGGATCTTTAGCTAATTTTTTGCAATCCTTTAATGTCCAGTACTTTTATATTTCGTCCTTCAATGCCTATAAGCCCTTCCTTTCTAAGTTCGGACAGTGTGCGGATAAAACTCTCCGGAGCAATTCCCGCCACCCCGGCTAAATCGCTACGGGAAATTCTGATCCCGTCTTCGGCCCGTCGTTGTAGTTTCTCTACAAAACGCAGGATAGTATTCGCTGTTTTTTTCTGTACGGAGCCATAGGCCATTTGCAGCAATTGTTCTTTTACCCCCGAAAGATCTTCTGCCAGAAATTCCACCAGTTCTATCGTGAGTTTGTGGTTGCTTTTCAGTATTTTCACAAAAACGTCCCTCCGTAATCCATAAAGAGTTGTTCGCTTTATAGCAGTGGCTGATTCCTTATATGGAATATTCTGTGTAAAGGAGTAATACCCGAAAAAATCGTCATCCCTGCTTATGCTGGTTATCAATTCCTTGCCATATTCCTCTATGCGGTGCGTCTTTACCATACCGCTTTCCACCAGGAAAATATGGTTGGAATGGTTTCCTTCGGAATAAATGACGTCTCCTTCCTCAAAACCGAAGCATTCTCCCTCGTCCAGGAAAAAATTCTTCAGTTCATTAATACTCAGAATGTCTTCTTCCCGGGGTTCGGCAAGTTTTCGTTCGGTTGTACCTTCCTGCAGAAGGGATATCTTGGCCAGCCTACTTTCTATGGCACTTATGAGTTCTGTTTCTTCAAAAGGTTTGGTGAGATAGTCGTCCGCTCCCAGGTCCATCCCTTTACGCACTTCCCTGCGTTCGGTCTTTGCCGAAAGAAAGATAAACGGAATATTCCTTGTCTCTTTATTACCGGAAAGTGCTTCCAACACGCCATACCCGTCGAGTTCGGGCATCATGATATCACAAATAATAATATCTGGTTTTTCTTCGCTGGTCAGAGACACCCCCTTTTTTCCATTAGACGCGGTTACGACCTTATAATCGGATAATTCCAGCAATTCTGCCGTACTTTCCCGCAATACGGGATCATCCTCTATGAGTAAAATTTTTTTCATGATTGGGTAGTTTTACCATAAATGTTGTTCCTCTTCCTTCTTTGCTCACAAAATCAATCTCCCCGCCCAGGTTTTCAAGGTGACTCTTCACGATATTGAGCCCAATACCCGTACCCTGGTCATTAATGGCATTCCGGGCACGGAAATACCTGCTGAAAATATGTTTCTGATCCTCTTCAGGGATACCTATTCCGGAATCTTTTACCTTGAAAACAAACATTTCTCCTTCCAGTTCTAACTCTATGTTGATTGCTGTGTGTTCGGGTGAGTATTTCACTGCATTCCGGACGAGATTGGAAAGGATGAGTTCCATTACTTTTTCGTCCTGGTACATGACATAATTGTCCAGGTCTTCGGGAAAATTGATCCGTTGTCCCGTTTTGAGGAGCATATTGGCATCGTAAATTACCTCATTAAACACTTTACTAATATTAAATAAAGTGAAGTTGTACTGGACCTTCCCAGAATCAATGCGTTCCACCGAAAGAAAATCGTTCAGGATATTGTTAAGATAGTGTACCTTGTTCTTTATGGTTTCCAGGTGCTTTTCCCGTTTTTCCTGCTGGTTGCCTTCCGTATATTTTTCTGTAAGTGTAGCCGAAATCATGATATTACTCAGCGGCGTTTTAAATTCGTGGGAAACCAGGGAGAGGAACTGTGTCTTTAACTCGTTCAGTTCTTTTTCTTTCTGCAAGGCTTCCTTTATCCTGTTTTCAGCTTTTACCCTTCGTTGGACTTCTTTTTTTAACTGGTTTACGGACTCTTTCAGCTCCTGTGTCCTTACCTCTACTTTTTCCTCCAGTTCTTCGTTGAGCTCCCTGATCTTGTTTTCTACCGTACGGCTCAAGGTAACGTCCATGACCAGGGCCACCACAAATTTTTTGCCATAGACGGTAAAAGGGTTGAGCCCGATTTCCACGGGGAGTTCGGTTTCATCCTTTTTAATGCCCCAAAGGTTCCTTCCGGCAGCCATTTTGCGCTTACTGGATTTGGCGTAGTAATTTTTAAAATGTCCTTCATGATTTTGGTGATACTGGGCAGGTATGAGGATATCCATGTTTTTCCCCAGTAATTCGTCCTTTTTATAACCAAACATACTTTCCAGCGGGGAATTGGTGGCCACTATTTTTTTATTCCCGTCCACCACCAGTATCCCCTCGGAAATGGTTTCCAAAAGAACGCTAAATATATTCTCTTCCTGCTGGAAAAATTTCATAATGGGGTAATTTCAATTTTCCGGGATAATTTAAATATTATCAAAGAATTTACTGAGCAACGTAAGTATAAAAAACTGTTTACATTATATCTTTTGGTTCTTTCAGGTGTCTTTTCCCTCCATATTTCAGGTATTTTTCGGGCTGTATCTATATGCATCTCAAAATACCTTCATCTGACGAAAAAATACACCTAAAACAAAATTTAAACAGTTTCTAAGTGTAGTTGCCCATGATAAATATCATAAGAATTATGAATATCTTGATCTATTTTTGTTGAGCATATCTATCAAATATAAGGATTTTTCTAAAATTATGAAAGCGCATTTTAATACACTAATAAATTCGGAAAAGTATGTTCTGGTGGATTTTTATGCCGATTGGTGTGGCCCCTGTAAGGCATTTATTCCCATCTTACAAGAGGTAAAGGCCGAGTTGGAAGATTCCATCAAAATTATAAAGGTAAATGTGGATAAAAACCCATCACTCTCCACCAGGTACAATATAAGAGGGATTCCTACTATTGTCTTATTTAGACAAGGCAAGCTTTTATGGAAACATTCCGGGGTTTTATCAAAAGGAGATCTTATATCCCGTATTGTTAATTCATAACCTGATTTCAACCGGATTTTCCTTTGCAAAGTAAAAAGCATTAAACCCCTAAGTAATTCCGGAATCCAAAAATAAGAATCGACTCAAGGGTCTAAGTATTAAACCAAAAGAAGAATAAATGGTGTACAAAGAGTTACATAAAATTATAAAAGTATAACAGGTGGAGATTATTCTAATCCATTTTAAAGGTGACAAGAGGCCATTTCGCCCGGTTTGCCATATCTTCTGCCAAGCTTCCCATAAAGAAATGGGCCAGACCTTTTCTGCCGTGAGTCAGCACTGCAATGACATCGGTATTTACTTTTTCGCTAAAAGCATAAATGCCCTGCTCCCTAGTATAGTCGTTCCAATAATTTACTTCTCCCAACCTTTTATCACTTCCTTCGGCATTGTAAAGAAATTCCCTTATCTTATTTTCGGTCTGCAATGAGTCTCTGAACGATTCTCCGGGTAAATTGACATACAACAGATACACTTTACTCGCGAATGAAGCAAAAAATTTCATGGCCCTACGGAATGCGTGAATACTTTCCGGTTCAAAATCACAGGCCAGGACCACTTTGTTCATCTTAAAACTTTTTATCCGATCTTTTATTACCAGTACGGGAAGATCAGAATGACGTACTACTTTCTCCGTATTGGAGCCCACGAACATACCCAACATCTTTCCGGCACCGTGCGATCCCATGACGATAAGATCTGCTTTTTTCTCTTTTGCCACATCATTTAATTCTGAGAAGGCCTTGTAATTCTGCACTACACATTCCGTTTCTACTCCTTTCATATAGCTTTTGGCCAGCAATTCATCGAACTTTTTTCGTGCCAGCTTCATATAATACATGGCTTCTGCATATTCCTGGGATTCATCTTTTGTAAAAACGGCATCAAAAACACCGATCATATGAAACAAAATGACCTTGGCCTTTTCCGCTTTTGCTATGCTTGCAGCTACTTCCAGAGCATATTCGGCATACTCCGAGAAATCCGTGGGAACAATTATTTTTTTCATCAGTATATCTTTTAGACGGAGGATTAGCCCCTTCTGAACTCTATCCTCCTTAGTATTAATACCCGCAAGATAAACCGGAGCATATTTCCCCGCCATGACAAATGTCAGTGTATTTCTTTCTTCTGCACTTGTAAAACATCCTTTGCCCATGACTTAAATCATTTCATATAGAATTGATATATAATACTTTGGCACAAAACATAAATCGTATAAAAATGGAAACAATTCAAGAAGAACAGCCAATGATGCCGAGGATAGGTGACGAAGCACCTGCTTTTACGGCAATGACCACCCAGGGCGAAATTCGCTTTCCCGGGGATTATACGGGCCAATGGGCAATCCTGTTCAGTCACCCGGCAGATTTTACCCCCGTTTGTACTTCGGAGTTCATGACTTTTGCTTCGCTGGAAGAAAAATTCAACAAGGCCAATTGCCGGTTAATCGGCCTTTCTATTGACGGACTGTATTCTCATATAGCATGGTTGCGGACTATTAAAGACAAAATAGAATTTAAGGGTATGAAGAATATAGAGGTTAAATTTCCATTGATTGAAGATATTACGATGGAAGTAGCCAAAAAATATGGCATGATACAGCCCGGGGAGAGTGAGACTCAGGCGGTAAGAGCCGTGTTTTTTATCGACCCTAACGGTATCATACGTGCTATAATATACTATCCGCTGAGCCTGGGCCGGAATTTTGACGAGTTGTACAGGGTTTTAATTGCCTTGCAGACTGCCGACGCGTTTTCGATAGCCACCCCGGCAGACTGGAATCCGGGTGATGATGTCATTATTTCTCCTGCAGGATCCTGTGGTGTTGCACAGGACAGAATGGAAGGAAAAGACCAAGATCTGGAATGTAAAGACTGGTTCTTCTGTACCAAAAAACTGGACAAAGAAGAGATACTCGCTGCCATCGTAAAAAGTCAGCTCTAGAGCACCATAAATCTTTACAAGTCACCACAATGTCTTTTAGTTATCAAACATGGAATTCTCCGGGAAAAGACGAATATGACAGGACTCTGACGCCTACTATACACTAGCACCGAGATACCGCTTACATGTTTGAAAGGACCGTTAGAAAACAGTAATTCCTACTATGGATTATTGCAGGCTCAACGGTCCTTTAAACATTGTCTAGTAAACTTAAACTGTTTAAGATAATCCGGGTAAAAAGGAGATATTCTTACTTATACATGCTCCCTACAGGATCATTCCGCAAAGTCAGAAGAATCTAATCAACTACCTCGGGGCAAGCCCACGAGGTATTCAAATGAACAAACCTTAGCTCATTTCGATGCAGAGCATCGGGGAATAAGGCCCATTTAATCGGATTTATCATTCCTGTTTTGTTGTTTCTCCTGTTTCCGGAAATATCCCCGGAATAAAAAATTATGCTTCAAGGCTTCCATATTCTTATTAAAATGACCGGTCCCTTCCTCTATGTTTTGCATGATTGTCTCCAGTTGATTTACAAGAAGCGTATCCGTTGTGATATAGTTTAGGGCACCTTTGCCCTCCCTGAGTTCTATTACCATGCCGTTGAGGTTTTTGATCATATCGTTCATTCCGGTACTCGATTCCTCCAGGTTGGCAATAATATTCTTTACTTTCTTTCCTGCAAGAGTATCCTGCAAGAGTACTCCTGCGACGTTTTCCTTTTGGCGGATATCCTTAATCATTCCGTCCAACTGACGGACAACCTGATTTGTACGGTAACTGACGTGTTTTAAATTAGCTAGGGTCTGCTGAAGATCTGTAGCCATTACCGTATCGTTCAATAACCGCCCTAAGGTTCCTTTTCCTTGAGTGAGCGACCGTGTGATCTTTAACAGGTCGACTGTAAGCATCGCTGCATTCTCATTTGTGGTGCTCAGGGTGTTCAGCATGTCTTCGGTACCTATCCTGGTGTAAGAAACGATCTGGTCTCCGTCTCGTATCGTCTCCGTAGAACCCGCCCCGGGGATGATATTCACAATCATATTTCCTACCAATCCGTCAGAACCGATCGTGGCAATAGCATCTTTCCGTATGAATCCCAGCATTTTTTTCTCGATGAGCATATAAATCCGGATAGCGGTATCACTTTCCATTTCCATAGCCTTGACTGTTCCCACATTAATTCCGGCAAAACGTACATTGTTCCCTTTCTGCAGCCCATTAACATTGGTGAAAACCGTGTTTATGGTAAAGCTTTTACGAAACAGGTTCTGGTTGTTTCCGATAAGATAGGCTGCAGCCAGAAGAAAAAGACTTCCTGCTATTACAAAAACCCCTAACCGTATTTTTTCTGAAGCTGTCTTTGTCATAATGTTATTATTTAAAAAAGGCTCTGATCTTCGGGTCGGTAGCCCTGTATAATTCTTCATAGCTCCCTTCGGCATAATTGATTCCGTCTACCAGCAGTATCATCCGGTCGGCAATAACCCTGGCACAATCCACATCGTGGGTAATGATAAGGGATGAGGTGTGGTATTTTTTCCGGACGTTCTGAATCAGCTCTATGATCTCCTTGGCAGTTATGGGGTCCAGTCCGCTGGTAGGTTCGTCGTATAAAATAATCTGCGGTTTCATAATTAATGTTCTGGCCAGGGCCACCCGCCGTTTCATGCCCCCGGAAAGTTCTTCGGGCATTAAGTCCAGGGTATGGGCAAGTCCTACATTTTCCAGGGCTTCGACAGTCATATCTTCCATGCCGGTTTTATCTCCAAACCTCTCTTTATGCCTTCGCAATGGAAATTCCAGGTTTTCCCTTACGGTCATAGAATCGTAAAGAGCACTTCCCTGGAACAGGAAACCGATATCGGCCCGGAGCACATCCAGTGCTTCCCTGTCCAGCGTTGTAATATCCTTCCCCATGATCTCAATACTGCCGCTGTCTGGCCGCATAAGTCCTACCAGGCATTTCACCATCACGGTCTTTCCCGATCCGGATTTCCCCATAATCACCAGGTTTTCCCCTCTGAAAAGTTTCATCTCAAAACCGTTCAGTACATGATTTTTATCAAAAGCCTTCCGGAGTCCTTTGATATCAATGACTACTTCTCGGTCTTCTCCGGTATGGGATATTACGGTTGTTATATTTTCTTCTTCTTTCATAATTCGTAAAATATATCCGAGATCAGAACTGCTACGAAGTCCAGTATAAAAATGAGCATGGAAGCCATAACTACCGCCGTATTGGCAGCGACACCTACTCCCACGGTTCCCCGGGCACAATAGTATCCTTTAAAACACCCCACTAGGCCTATGGCAAAACCAAAGAAAAAGGTCTTCACTGTGGCAGGGACCAGGTCACTAAACTCCAGCGATTCGAAAACCTGGTTGAAGTACAGCATAAAGGAGACATCTCCTTTTATATGTTCTATCAGGTAAGAACCGTATATAGCCAGAATATCTCCGAAAATGACTAGTAAGGGGATCATGAGTGTCGTAGCCATAATCCGGGTAACAATCAGGAATTTAAAGGGATTGGTCCCGGAAACTTCCATCGCGTCAATCTGTTCGGTGACCCGCATAGACCCCAGTTCCGCTCCGAAACCGGAAGCTATGCGTCCGGCACAGATGAGAGCTATGACCACCGGGCCTATTTCGCGTATAATGGAAATGCTTACCATGGCAGGCATCCAGGACACGGCACCGAATTCCTGTAAGGTAGGCCGTGTTTGCAGGGTCAGTACCAGCCCGATGATAAAACCGGTTACTCCTACCAGGGGCAAAGACCGGTTGCCTACGTTATAACATTGACGTAGTAATTCCCCGAATTCAAAAGGGGGCTTCCATGCCTCTGCTAAAAACCTCCTTGCAAAACCGGCAAGCTCCCCTGTTAACAGGAAAAAGTCTGATATTAACTTTATGCCCGACATATTTTACAATTGTTCCTCCAAAAGTATGTTTCGGGCAGCACTTCGGAAATGATTAATATCATGCCCTCCACTGATATTTGTCATTTCGTAACACACCACATAACAATATCTTAGCAGCATTTACTAAATATCATAAACTATGGAACCAATCATCGATAACTCAGATCTGCATTTTGAACATAAACTCTGGGAGAAAGAGATCCTGTTCTGGAAAGACGAAATAGCATCCTTCGAAAACAGGCTTGAAGAAATACAGCAAAAATGGACCAATGACAGGGTGTTAGTGGAAATGGGACAATTTCAAAACCAGTTTATACTGCACAAGGGCAAAATAGAAAACCTGAAAAACGAAATAGAGGCCCATGAGATACGTATTGCCGGTCAGTTTATGACCAATGAAGACGCCATAGACCGGGTAGCGCTGAGATATCACCAGGACATGAGGGGAAAAATGGATATCCAGCGGTCCATATACACTGATCTGAAAAAACGCTTTTTCTCCTTTCTGTCCAAATACATGTAACCTATAATGATACTATGACACAGAATTCATTTCTTACCCACGAAGAAAAAGCATTCCTGCAGGGCCCGAGAGATCGTATAAAGGAGTTGTTTTTTACCATTAAGGTACAGTATAATTTTATACGCGCCTTCCGGAAAATGCACTTTATAGGCCCCTGTGTCACTGTTTTCGGTTCCGCCCGTTTTGAACCGGACAATCCTTACTATAAACAGGCCGAAGAAATTGGAAAGGCCCTTGCAAAAATGGGGTTTACGGTAATGACAGGCGGTGGCCCAGGTATTATGGAAGCTGCGAATAAGGGCGCTTATGAAAACGGGGGATATTCTGTGGGATGTAATATTATCCTGCCCCACGAACAGGGTGCAAATCCTTATTTGCACAAATGGATCGATATCCCGTATTTCTTTGTCCGGAAATTTTTGCTGATTAAATATTCCTACGCCTTTATTGTCATGCCAGGCGGCATAGGAACGCTGGACGAACTGTTCGAGGCCCTTACCCTGATCCAAACCAAAATGATAAACCATTTCCCGGTGGTTTTGTTCGGGAAAGCATATCACAAGGAACTCTACGAACATATTCAATTGATGGCCATGAACGAAAGCATCGATCCGGAAGACCTCAAATTGCTTTTTATTACGGATTCCGTGGAAGATATGGTTAATCACCTGAACACACAAGCCATTCAGAAGTTCGGCTTGGTCAGAAAAACCTACGACACCAAATGGTGGTTTGGAGAAACCGGCGGAAGAAGACGATATCACACACCTGTTGTTCAGCCAAAAGGATAAAAAAATAATATCAAAAAATACAGCTATGATTGCGATATGGTTATTTTGGACATTGATTATTTCTACCTTTCCTGGCGGGGCCTCGTATTTTCCACAGGGAACAACGGACGTTACAAACGATTCCGTTAAAAGGACCCCGGCGGAAAAATGGATATATATTTCCCGTGATATTCCCGTAGCAGATTATTTTGATTTTATGGATTCGCTGGTATCTGGGCAAAATCTGGGAATCAGCTATCCACTTACCGAGCACTTGCTGGTACGCACAAATCCATGGGTCATAGATACCCTGGCCAATACGGACTATTATCGTCAAATAGCCAAGAATTCTTTTGTGTATGATCAAAAAAAGATGGTCGTTTTACGAGCCGGTGATTCCCTTATGATCCCGGATTCCACGGCTGTAACCCGGCTGTTAAACAGCTTTGAGAATACACGTATCGACATCAATATTCCCGAATACAAACTTCGGATTTATCAAGACTCGGCATTGCTGTACACATTTCCGGTACGGGTGGGGCAAAACACCAAAAGATACCTCGCCATGGGAAATCGCATCACCAACCTGCAGACCGCAAGTGGTAAAGGAACCATAGTAAGGCATGCGAGAGATCCCGTATTTTATAACCCGGTTAACGGAAAGCGATTCTACCTGACCAAAAGGGATGATGGCAAAACTACGGTAATGCCCCGAATACCATGGATAGAGACCGAAATAAACGGAGTGCGTAACGGGCAGATGATCCACCCCACAACCAATCCGGAAACCCTGGGAAAAGCTTATTCCAACGGCTGTATAGGTACCAGGGAGGACGATATGTGGTATATCTATTACCATGCCCCCATCGGTACCCGTATTACCATTCGGTACGATTTAAATATTGTAGATGAAAACGGGGAAAGAATAACATTAAAAAATATTTACGGGAAAGGGCAAAATCCGGAAACAGGGAATGAAAAAACAAGGCAAACCCAAAAATAATGACAGGAAAGGATTATATAAACCCTATTCATTTTAACTAAGGTGAGTTTCGATATAACGAAACCACCGGACTAAAGATTCCATTATTAACCGCTGCCCGGTCCTTACAGATATCTATGATACACAGATATGGGTTTCTTCCGCTTTGTAACGACCTTGTTTTGCCGTATAACAAGTTTATTCCTTACCAAAACCGTTTCAAAGTGCGGTACTTGTAAACCCTTCTCCTGCATAACGGCTTTGTTCTCCCGCACAGTGGTCTTGCCTTGCCGCATAACAAGTTTGTTCCTTATCAGAACCGTTTTAAAGCGCGGCACCTGTAAACCCTTCTCCCGCACAACGACCTTGTTCCCCCGCACAATGGTCTTGTTTCGCCACATAACAAGTTTGTTCCTTATCGAAACCGTTTTAAAGTGCGGTATCTGTAAACCCTTCTTCCGCACAACAACCTTGTTCTCCCTCACAATGGTTTTGTTTCGCCGCATAACAAGTCTGTTTCTTATCAAGACCGTTTCAAAGTGCGGCACTTGTAAACCCTTCTCCCGCATAACAACCTTGTGTTCCTGTACAATGATTTTGTTCTGCTGCACGACAATAAAAAAGCACGGGGGTTCGAAATTGAACCCCCGTGCCTGGGTCTGCATCCCGCGTATCAGGAAACCCTTCCTGCGTATTTGTAACCTCCATCCACCTGCACGATGCACTTGCGGACCGGCAAAACCACGGTTGAATCGAGAAAGAATAGTACGAATTATACCACCAAGACATTCGATACTATCGTAACTATCCCTATTATCAATATCAGAAAGAGGACTAAACGCTTGAACTGATCGTGGGAAAACCGGTTTAATATTTTTTTGCCGATATATGTTCCCACAATGCTTACTACAAGCAATATGAAGATCAGGTAAAGGTGTTCCCAGCGTACATATCCGTTGAGAGAATAGACCACGCTCCTGCTCATGTCTATGGCCAGATCGATGATTGCCGAAGTGGCTATAAAGCGGTCCTTGTTCAGGTTAAATGCGGCCATGGTCATTCCTCTTATAGCCCCTCCGGTGCCCAAAAGCCCCGCACTAAGCCCGGAAAGTGTCCCTCCGGCAATTGCATTTTTAGTTGTCGGGTTTATATGTAATTTCTTAATGAGCAAAAACAGGGCACTGAACACGATGAGAAAACCTCCTAAGATCAGGGAAAGCAATCCGGTATTGACAAATTTACTTCCATAGGCTCCGACGGTAACAAAAATAACGGCAGGGATCCCCAGGTTTATGACCAGTTTCTTATCAATCCCTTTCCTGAAGAAAGCTATTTTGGTAACATTGCTGGCGAGGTGAAACAAAGCGGTGATACCGAGTACGGATTGAAAATCCAGAAAATAATTGGCTATGGGGACAAAAAACACAGAGGACCCGAATCCCCCTACGGTACCCAGGATTTCTGCAATCAGGGAAAGTACAATAAACAAAGGCAGGTATCTTAACACGATGATTATTTTTATACACCGCTAAACTAATGCCGGGAATACACAAATAAAATGATATCGCTCATCTGGTCTGTAAATATCATGGTATTTTGCTTGCCGGACTTTTCCCGTGTTGCCAGTCATGTAAATTTTGAAAAAACATATCTGCGATATTGGTCAATGTTTCTGCAGTAAGAAAAGCGTGATGGGAAGTGATCAGGACATTAGGCATACCGATCAGTTTCTTTAAGATCATATCCTCAATTCCTGTTTCCGAGAAGTCTTTAAAAAAAGAATTCTTTTTCCCACTCGTTCATATCGATCCCTAATGCGCCGATTGTTTTGTTTTCAAGAACCTCCAGCCGGTCTTCCGTCTTTATTATAGTCCCTCTTGCCGTGTTGATTATTATTGCTTCGTTTCGTGTTATTCAAGGGAGTGTGAAGGAAGATAACATCGGCCACTTCTAACCCGATACGTCTCGCAGCCTTGCAATTGCCACGATCATGCCCGGCAGACCTCAGGGCTATATACTTAACGCCCATTTCCTTCTGTATTTCCAGTACAATTAGGGAAGCATCGTCCCCGGTATAAGAGAAACCGTATTGAAATTCAATGCCAGGACAGCGGTATCAGGGGTGAGGTATTCTTCCGTGAAAACCATCTGAAGATTATAATAATCTATTTTACAGCATCAAGGCTTTTAAAAAGCCTTGATGCTGTAAAACAGGATTTTCATTGAGCAGACTTTTCTATTATTAATAAAAGGAAATAAGCTCGGGATCTTTATTTTTTATACTTTCCGCCGATAAGGTTTTTCCCGTCGGTTTTCCTCATAATATCGTAAACCGTTTGAAATATCTCTTTTTTCAGTTCCTTGAAACCAAGGGTAAACTGCTCTGCCTTTTGTTGTATTTTTCTATGAGCAATCTTTACTTCCCTTTCTTCATAAGGTTGATCTATACCGTCCAACAGCACAATCAGTTCATTTTGATGATCTCTGACCTGTTTTATAAGACGGGGAATCTGTTTTTTGTATTCCGACAATCTTTCCACAAGTTTTTTGGTTTGTGCATAGTTTTGCTCGGTGCTTAATTTTATGAAATAAGTACCGAGCAGTTCGTCGAGAAAATGCGATTCGGTATGCGCAAACTCAAGTTCGGAAAGCCATTGCCTGGCATCTTCGTGCATCTCCTCCGCACTTTTCCATTCCACGTATTTAATGTTTGTGTACAGGACCATTTTATCTTTAATTAAAAGTTAGAAGAAAACAGGGAGTTTTGTAACTCCCCGTTCTCAAAAATTTCTTTAATGAACCTCTATTGCCCTGGAAGAGGACACCTTGGTTTCTTCTTTTTTAGCCAGGTTAAGCCGGAGTATCCCATTTTCGTAGGTAGCTTTAACCTCTTCTTCCTTTACGCTATCGGGCAGTAATAAAGACCGGTGAAAAGAATTGTAGTTAAACTCCTTTCGGGTATAGTTGTCTTTATTTTCTTCCTTTGATTCTTCCCTTTCGGCACTGATGTTCAGGTAGCCGTTTTCTACGGTAATCCGGAAATCCTTTTTGGAAAGGCCCGGGGCTGCCAGTTCAATTTCGAATTCGCCTTCCTTTTCTCTGACGTTTAAGGCCGGCTGTTCTAAGACAGTCTTGTCCAAAAAACCATCCCTGAAAAAATCGTCCATGTCGAAAAACCTGGATAACCCGGAACCGGACCATGGTAACCTGTTGTTAAACTTGATAAGTGACATAACTGTAAATTTTTGATGTTAAACAATTTATGACACTAAATTAGTTTTAGAAAAAGTGAATTGAAATGATAAAAATCAGTACAGTAAAAAAATAAGGCTATTACATATAATTTCTCTTCAGGGAGAAATCGGCAAATTAGGATCATCCCCAAAGCACCGGCTATCATACCAAGCAAAAAGCAAGTGGAAGGTAATCAGAGCCAATCCGTTGCCTTAAGGCCATCGGTGTTTGTATCAGAGTTCTTATGACTAAAACTATTACGCATAACTAATCATCGGGAAACCTTATATGTTCTTCCAAACATTCTATTTCTTCAAAAGGTAATAGTTGCAGAGCATGTTCCAACGCCGTCTGTATATTGATATGCGATTGGGGAATAAGATCAGAGAATTTTCCGTCGGCATATTCCAAAGCAATGATACACACCTTCATAATTCCGGCTACACCATAAAGTCCGTTTTATAAAAAAGTTTATCCGAATCCGGACGTAGTTTATAAAACTTGCTTTTGGCCAGCTTCTCTATCCTTTCCTTTATTTTATGGTCGTCTTTGAGGGATAAAAACGATTTGCCTTAATTTGAAACAAATATTCTATATATGCTTCACAACAGGATCACGCAAAATTGTTTTGAGGTGCGCCTGACTTTGCCCGCTTTCAAAATTGGTTAAATGGATCTCGTGGTGCATCCCGGATTTTCTAAGTCCGTTCTTCGTTGCAAATTGTTGTAATACGGGAAGTGTTTCCAATTCTCCAGCAAAAGGCCCCAAATGTAAGAGTTGAACACATTTTCCCGCGGTATAGGTAAAACGTTCAAAGTTGCCGGCAAATGAATGTGCAGGCAAACCTTGCACTACCGTTTGAATGACTTGTGCAGTAATGTATTCCGGAATGCGGATAACAATTCGGTAATGGAGTAGGTTCAAATCTACTGTTGTATAGAAATTCCCGATATCCACGAAACCTGTTTGCTCTTCATCATACCAATAGAAAATTTCTACTGTGGTACTTTTAAATGCTTTATCAGTTCCTTCATATTTCTTTTGCAGTTCTTCTGCAAAATGTGTGATTGCCTTTTTCTTTTCGTAGAAAGCAGTGGTTCCCGGACTACCTTCTCCAAGGATAGAAATATAAGTAGCTATGGGTATATCGACCAATTCCGGTTGTTCACTCGCCGTATAATAGCTCCTGTATATCTCTTGTAGGTTTAAAGCATTCATAATTATAAAATGTTTGTTTCAAAATAATAACCAAAAAAATTATTGACTTATTTCATGGATTAAAAAATTTGCCATTTTCTTAATCCGTGTTTTATCGTGATGGATGATAAAAGATTCGTGCCAGCCTGTAAAATGGTTCATAATATAATCGGTCAGCATTTTTGCATCCTGAGTTACCGTGATTTCCTTTTTCTCCATCGCTTTATTTACCAGATCGATCAATAAATTATAAGTAAATTCGTTATCGCTTTTGATGATCTTCTGCACTTTCTCATCGCTTGTGGCAACTTCAAACGTCGTTTTGATGGCCAGGCAACTGTTGGGTTCGTTGGTAATTGTATACACAGAAGAGTGAATAAATTTTTCTATGGCTTTCAGCGGGGATTTGATACGCTGCAACTCTTTAGTCGCAGCTTTCATCCTGGACTCGGTATAATGTTTAATGCTGCGAATAAAAAGTTGGTGCTTGTCACCAATAGTGTTATACAGGCTACTGCTGTTGATGCCCATAGCTTCGGTCAAATCACGCATTGTGGTACCATTGTATCCCTTTTTCCAGAACACATCCATCGCCCTGGAAATCGCTAATTCTTCGTCAAATTCTACATTTCGTGCCATAGCTGTTAGTTCATATAAATTCCTGAAAAAGTACTTTTAAAATAATTTTTCCGTCTTATTTAAAAATCTTTCCGTAACCTCTTCGATATCCATACCGGCACGATCGGCCAGTATGGTGAGCCACCAGATGCATTCCCCTAACTTGTGTTCCAGGTCCTCCGCAGTATTATCCTTAGGCCAGCGTTCCTGTTGCGACATTATATTCCTCCCCACCAACCCGGCATCGGTTAAGAATGCCAGGGTGTCTTCTTCTACCGTCCATTCGGTTTGATGGTTTTTCCTTTCAAGCTTATGATACGCTTCCCTGACGATCGTAAACGTTCTTTCAATTCAGCAAAATCCAAATTTTTCATCTTTTCTATTGTAATGACATTGCAAAGATACTTTTTTAAAACGAATGTTTCAAAAAAGTATCTTAAAAGCAATATTATATTAAATCTGCCTGTACCGCGGCTATTTTATCGTCTTTAAAAGTAAAGTCAAAAATACCCCCTATTTTTCCTTCGGGGAAATCCCCGGCAAACTCCACTTCCAGGTGTGCTTTATCATCTTTGACATCCAGGTGTATCAATCGGGTTTGCGTATTATAACCTATAAAATAGCTTTCAAAGTAATTTCCAATTCCCGGGTGACCTTTAAATTTTCTTCCTACGGAAGGATCATCCAATACCGCATCTTTATGATACATTTCAAGATATTTTTCTGTATCAAAATCATTACTGGCCTTCAGCCAATCTGCAATAAATTTTTCTATATCCATTTGATTAATTGTTTTATCGGTTCCACATCGGCTTTTCTTTTAGAACCTGTTTATATATTTCACAATTTTCGGAATGTGCTCCCGGCAGGTATCCGATACTCATCAGAAATTCATTGACGATTTCGCCTCCTGTAAACTTGAAGGTTTTCTTGAAGAGTTTCATCCATTCCTGTAAAGTTTTCGGGTGATGATGTTCCAGCCATTTTTGAAATGAGCCATATTCCTTCTGCAATTCAATAATCGCCTGTGCATTGACAATTGCCGCATTTACTTTTAGTTTATTCCGGATGATCCCGGCATCACCCAGCAATCGCTCCCGGTCTTTTTCGGTGTAATTGGCCACCTTTCGGATATCGAAATTGTCGTATGCCTCTCGAAAATTCTCCTCCTTTTTTAAGATAGTTTCCCAACTCAATCCGGCCTGGTTGATTTCCATAAGCAATCTTCCGAACAGCTCATTATCATCGTGTATCGGGAAACCATAATGGTTGTCATGGTACTTTTTATGAAGGCTTTTTCTGGGCTCCGGTATTGTTTCTATGACATAACAGTAACTCATTATTCTATGTTTTTTAGTCTACTTTATATTTCTAATTCAGGGAATTCTTATACTGCAATGGTGTTTGCTGCGTTTGCTGCTTAAACAGTTTATTAAAAGACTGCGGACGTTCAAAACCCAGTTGATAGGCAATTTCTGCCACGGAAAGATCGGTGGCCGTTAACAGGTATTTCGCCCTTTGCATCAAT
The DNA here is from genome assembly GCF_052983395.1 of Sinomicrobium halophytocola. NCBI lineage: Bacteria > Pseudomonadati > Bacteroidota > Flavobacteriia > Flavobacteriales > Flavobacteriaceae > Sinomicrobium > Sinomicrobium halophytocola. Next base: position 11,361 of record NZ_JBRKIT010000032.1, on the reverse strand, counting down.
TTCTGCTGAATATGGGATTGTGTGCTTTGCCCGGTATGTGCGCGGAGCATATCCCCCAGGTAACGAGGCGAAACTTTTAAGTGTGCTGCCAGATCATTAACCGTCGGGATGCCGTTTTCCAGTGTTTTATCCGTATTAAAATACGCATCCAGGTAATTTTCCATTTGTACCACCAAATCATTATTCAAGGTTTTACGGGTAATAAACTGTCGGTTATAAAAACGATTGCTGTAATGCAGTAACTGTTCTATTTGGGAAACCATAATATCCTGGCTGAAATTGTCGATGGAGGATTGCAATTCATTTTCAATGGTATTGAAAATACGCACCATCATTTCTCTTTCTTTATCTGATAAATAAAGGGCTTCGGTTAACCCATAAGAGAAAAAACCATAATCTTTGATCGAATTTGCCAAAGCATACCCCCGAATAAAATCCGGGTGAAACAACAGGGTTATCCCGGCGTAATCCGCTTCTTCTTCCAGGACTTTTACCAGTTGTCCCGGAGCGTGAAAAGAGAGGTTCCCTTCGTCAAAATCATAATATCCCTGTCCGTATTTGATTTTTCCTTTAAAATTCCTTTTAAAGGAAACTTTATAAAAATTGAGTACCATTCCTTTGGAGAGTTCGGTGACATCTGCCTGTATGTTCCCGTAATCTACAAGACTGATCAAGGGGTGCATAGGCTTGGGTAATTCCAGGGCTTTATGTAGTGCTGAAATGGAATTAAATAGAATTGGTTTCATTATCATTGGTTTTTCTGTTGCCTTTATCTATTGAACTTTAATCGTATCAAAATCGCTGAGCTCTAAAATCATTCACTTACAAACATTGCTTTAATGTTTTGATACTGTTTTTCAGTCCCCAGGCTTAAACGATCATTATATAATGCGATACAATCCTTTCCGGCTATATACCGCAATTGATCTTTATCATCCGTAGCGGCTTTATAAACCACCCGGGCTATATCAATAGCCGGGGTATAACGATCTAACTGCTCCGGACTATACCCGGCACTTACTTTTGCCGTTAATGTCCCGTAAGCCGGGTGAACTCCCGTATCCATAGAACGGGTAGCAAAATCCGTTTTTATTCCCCCGGGAGCTATGATCTTGACATTTATTCCGAAATCTGCCAGCTCATAGGCCAGACTTTCCGAAAATCCGTCGACAGCAAATTTGGTGGCAGAATACACCGAACAGGTAGGAAAACCAACAAGACCAAAACTGGAGCTTATATTGATAAAGGCACCTGATCTTCTGGTTCTAAAGTAAGGAATAAATGCCTTTGTTACGCCTATCACGCCCAAAAGATTAGTTTGTACTTGTTTTGATATCTGTTCGTCAGTCAGTGCTTCCAACGGCCCTATAAGGCCGTACCCGGCATTGTTCATTACAAGGTCGATTTCGTAATCGTTGGTCACATTAGCTACCACAGATTTAATTTCCCGCAGATCGGTCACGTCCATTTTAAAAACGGAAACATTCTCCAACTGTGTAAGTTCCTGTTCTTTTTCGGGATTTCGCATCGCAGCGATAACCTGCCAGCCTTTTTTTTGAAATAATTTTGCCGTGGTTTTTCCTAATCCTGACGATGCTCCGGTAATGAAGATCGTTTTCATTATTGATACAATTTACTGATTTGTTCAAACTGGCTTTGTTGTCCTAATTTTTGACGATCCTCTGCAATTTTTTGCGCATCCGGTCCGGCCGCCACATATCTCAATTGCGGTTTATTATCGGTAGCGGCTTCAAATACTACTTTGGCTACATCTTCTGCGGAAGAAAAATGCACATCGGTACTTCCGTTTTCAAACCCGGCAATCATTTTATTCCATAACGGCGTATAGGCCTCACTTTCTATATACGCTAAAGAACGTCCTGCATAATCTGTGGCCATTCCACCGGGGGCAATGGTTTTTGAACGGATACCAAAGGATTGTAATTCATAGTTTATGGCTTCGCTCCAGCCCTCCAGCGCAAATTTTGTTGCACTGTAAACGGAGGCAAGGGGATTTGCGGCAATTCCGGCAGCAGAGGTCGTGGTTAAAAGGAGTCCTTTCTTTCCCTTTTCTCTGAAGTAAGTAATAAATGGCTGTGCAACATTTAATACACCTATAAGATTGGTCTCAATTTGACGTTGGATATCTTCTTGTGTATAGGCTTCAAATCCGCCCACTAATCCGTAACCGGCATTGTTGAAAACAACATCAATTTCAAATTGATTGAGTATCTTCCCGATTGTAGTGGTTACCTGTGCCCCATTGGTAACATCTAACGGATACAAATACACATCAGGGAGTGTATTCAATTCCGTTTCCTTCTGGGGATTTCGCATCGTGGCAATGACCTGCCAACCCTTTTCCTGAAATAGTTGTGCCGTTGCTTTTCCCAATCCGGAAGATGCCCCTGTAATAAAAATAGTTTTCATTGTGATAAGTTTTAAATTTCTATATCACAAAGGTCAGGGTAAACCCCTGCCAAAATGTTTCCGAACTGGTAAGTATTGTTTCCGGATTTACATAAGATATCATTTTTCTCGTTAAAAAGAGGTATAAAACCGCGAAGAAAGTAAACACCAGTAACCCTACGGGCATACTAATATTGATGGACGAGAAGATCTTATTGCTTAATTAGTTACGTCCCGATGTTTTTGATGTAGTTTCCGATCATGATCCGGTTGATAAAAAGGCAGACAACGTTTGGCCATTGTATAGGATTAATAGCACATAATAATCATGCCAAACGCATAAAACCTGCACATTGAATTTGACTAGCATACCTTCGTGCGGCTTTGATACACTTTGTGTTTTAAAATTGCTTATAATATCAACTGCAATTATCTTTACCTGAAGTAAAAATTCTAAAAAAGCATGGTTTCATTTAGGAAAGAGTGCTTTTATAAGGACTATCTCACAAACTTGACATTACTACTCCTTATCTATATGAATCTATCAGATATTGCAACATCCCCATACCCTTTTTTGGGGAGGCTCTTTCATAACAGATAAGGTTAATGATAAGTTTTAATCTGAAATAGAAGAACCGTTTTTTCCCTTTAGACCCACCAGCATAAAAGAAGTCAATAATTCTTTCCTTTTACAATTTTCGGATTTATTTATTTCCCCCCATTTTTCAATTTATTCAGTGCTTTTCTACCGGCTTGATTATCGGCATTCAAATCCACAGACTTCTCGTAGTTTTCTATGGCCAATTGTCTTTCTCCCTTTTTCATATATGCCTCTCCCATACTATCATATACATTCCATGAATCAGGATAGTTTTCTACGTTCTGCTTAAATATTTTAATGGCTTCGTCGATGTTATTTGATCTGAGTTGCCTATAACCAAAGTTATTCATAAAATCCTCTTCGGGTATCATGGTGTAACCAAACTCTTTCGATAATTTGTCAAAGTGTTGTTGGATCTCCTCATAGCTCATAGTGATTGTGCCATAATTATCTATGAACCAATCTTTATAGATAAATTTAAGTGCATCATACATGCTTTTATAAGTAACTGAAAAATGATTTTCTTCTTCATATTTTTTGAAGTCCCAATCTACACTTTCAGGCGCAAACATTGCCAGTTGCGAAACCATAGCATCTACAGCCTGAGTATTTTCATTTCCAATGGAAATAAAAAAATTATCAGAGAGATTTTTATAAGTTTTCAGAAACAATCGGAAATCATCAATAATTTTTGTGTTTCCTCCGTCAATATCAATTGCCGGACTCATAAGAATTGTTGAATTGAACAGATCAGGACTCGCTAATTTTGTATACAAACCAAAAAACCCGGCTAAAGAGTGGCCGGCTAAAATACGATATGGAGCCGTCCTGTAATTGGCCTCTATGTAAGACACGAGCTCATTTTGTATAAATTGTAAAAATTTATGTGCGCCATTATCATCGGACCGCAGGTTGTTTTCTCTTCCTTTTATCAAATGAACAGGCGTAAGGTCTCTTCCGCGCTCAACATTGGGAATGGCTACCACTATTATTTCAGGAATTCTGTTTCTATCATAACCCGAGAGATAATCCACAAGATCGGAAACACTCTTAAAATGGCCCTCCCCATCCAGCAGATATAATACCGGATAAATTTGATTAGTTGAATTGTAACCGGATGGCAAATGTACCCAGATACTACGGTCTTCCTCAAGTTCTTGTGAATTTATGAGAAACGCTTCATCATTATTAACAGGAATACGGTTTAATTGAGCGTGTAAAACTTTGCTCCAAAGTATAAGAAATAAGATAGTAATATAAATCTTTCCTGATAGGGCCATGAAATCAAATCACAAATCGGGGTCAGTATATTGGTTTAACAATAAGAACTCATTTTAACTTTTTAGATTGAAGCCAAAATAGAGGTTTTTGGTCCGGTCACAGTTTTTTTGATCCCGATGATTATCAGGATGGAAAAAGTTTAAACGAGTTCTAAATGACAGATTCTATCCAAAGACTAATATAAGAAAAAGAAATCAAGCATATATGTGCTTCATTAAAAAGAAATATCCCATTGCACCCGGAACCTGACTTTATCGTCTATACCATTATTGGCCACCTCATAATCAAAATGACTAATCTCCAGGGTAAGCTTGTTTTTATGTTCCTTAAAAAACCAGTTAAACGCCAGCGTCGCTTCTTCCTGAAAATCATCTTCTAAATCCGTATCCGGTGTAAACCGGGCATATCTGCCTGCAATTTCCAGTTGTTTCGGCCACCATTCGAATGTTGAATTAGCCAGATACCCTGCCTGCAGATAAAACCCTTCCATAGTTGTCAAATCGTTGGTTTCGGTCAACCGGTCTATAATATCCTTATGGTGCCATTCGGACTGCCAGCTAAAACCGTTATAAACAAATGCCGTCTCCAGGTTATATTGATTAACCCTGTACTGGCTGGCAACACCATCTTCAAATCCGTTTAAATATCCTCCTCCGGACTGGGAAAACCTGGTATATGGACTCCGGTTGGTAATTCCGGCAAGTGCAATAACAGCCTGGGGCTTATCGTGAAATTCAAAATCACTGCTTTTAAAACCCAAATCTTCTCCGAATACGTTCCATTGTATTCTTCCGAAATACATAAGATGCCTGTCGTCATTGTTATCGATTCCTCTTCCGGTGCCGGTAAATATCCCCGCCCAATAACTAAAATCGAGTATTCTACCATTTTTGAGTCTTCCGTAAAGCTCTACCCCCTGTTGCCTGTCTACCGTAAAAGGTCTGTTTATAATGGACCGGTCCATCATGCCCTGTTCACCGCTGCTGATACGGCGCTCCCTCGAATATTCCACTTTCCATTGCCCTACCTTAAGTTTTAACCATTCCCATTTCTCTATCATTACCCTAAAATCCAAAAGATTGGATCTTTGCATTTCGTACTCCCAATAATATTTAAGCCAGGGCTGGTACACATTTCCTCCTACCTTCAAACGTGCACGGTTCACTTCAAACAGGCTGTTATTTCCTGAATTATAATCGTCAAAAGTAACAGGATCCTGATCATCGGGTGTTGCAAAGCGAAATTGCACACGACCCTGTATCTGAAGCAAGTACTTATCATCAGAAGATTTCAGTTCAAATCCCCTGTTACCGTAATCTATTTTCCAAGAAGGGGGGACAGTATCCTTTTCCACCTGTTGTGCAGATGTATGAAGAGCAAAAAACAGACAAATAACCAAAAAGGTATGTGAACGAAAAAAGGTATGGTCAGTCATTCCTAAAATATAATTTTAAGCTAAGATTCTCCATTCTCATAGGGAGCTGTACTATGCATACTCTGATATAAAATCGGACAACAAAAAAGTGTTTAATCTTCACAAATACAATGGATTAAATGATGATAAACACTCCAAAAACAAAAAGCCAAAAATACAGAATTCTTTATAAAACGAGACCTGTTTTACCAAAAAGTTAATTTTTAGTTAAGCAAAGGATGAAATTGAAAGCAGTTTAGTGCCTTTGTATTAATATACCAAAGGACATCATACCGTCAGACTTGGTCTTACTCCTGTGTAAACCGGCAAATATGATTTTACTTATCGTTGTCGTTATTCATAAACTTGCGTTCCAATTCTTCCTGTAATTCTTCCATAACAGGTTTTACCGTACTTTCCGGAAGGTCTGCTATACGTATATACATCAGGCCATCCACAGAATTATTAAACAAAGGATCTACGTTAAAAGCAACCACCTTCGCATTTTGTTTTATATACTTTTTGATAAGCACGGGCAAACGCAGATTACCCGGTTCAACTTCATCGATAATTCTGTCAAATTTATTCAGGTCTGCCTCCGTTTCATCAAAAACAAAATCCTTATCCGCATCCTTAAGTTTAACCTTAAACTCCTT
>NZ_JBRKIT010000031.1:5000-118177 GCF_052983395.1 Sinomicrobium halophytocola | reverse complement strand
AAATTCTACAGGTTTCATATTTTTTAGTGAACCATGTGGACGTTGATAATTGTACTTTTCTACGATTTTTTTTATCAATATTCTCCCTTGTTTTAAACTGATATGGGAGTGGTCAAAATCGATATATTCATTTTTTAATATGCCGTTTAAAGATTCTGCATGAGCATTCTCCCAGGCTTTACCGCCCATGCTGGGCTGTACCTGATTTTCTGTATGTAACTCAGCTAATCGCTTATAAACGTATTGGCTGCCTTTATCCGAATGAAAGATGAGTTGTTTCCGTTCGGCTTTAGCAGTCGTGGCCAGAGCTTGCCTATAAGCTACAACTATAGTATCCTCCGCGGTCAGGGTGGCTGACAAACTCCAGCCTTTGATTTTCCTACTGTACACATCCAGGATCAAGGTCAGGTAATAAGGCTTCTTAGCTGATACAGCGATATAGGTAATATCACTCACCCAAAGCTGGTTGATCCCGGTTAGTTGTAAATCAGTGATCCGATTAGGATACCAATGCTTCCCCCCATAAGTGGTACGGTAACGGTTGCGCTTGCGCTTTAACCTAAAGCCATGACTCAGCAATAAGGCCTCGGTCTTGTCCCGACCCATCCCGGTAGGCTTGAGCTCCGCATAGAGCTTCCTACAACCCAGCCGAGGATGGCCCTTACGAAGCTCCCTTGCGGCTTCCAGAACACTATTCCTAACCCGGAGTTGTTCCTGGTGGTCACGCACTTGCTTATAATGCCCCTGTTTGCTTATACCTACCATCTCATATAAAGATTGCATCTTATACCGATGAGCCGACCGATGACAACGAAACCATTCTAAGACAGCCCTTTGTTCTTTTTTTCAATATCCTCCCCCATCCGATCTGAGGCCAACGCCATCAACTTCTCTAAATAATCAATGCGCATTTGCTTTTGACCCAAAGCCCGTTCCAGCTCCTTAATGCGCTCTGCCTGCTCTTTGTGCTTCTTTGATAAACTTTTACTTTCCACTATCATTCGTGTATTACTCACGTAAAGATCGGAATATTTACGTAACCATTTATATACCGCCGTGGTACTTACATCATAAAGCTGGCTAACATCACGAACCCGGAGTTCTCCCTTTTCAATCTGCTTGACTAATTGTAATTTGAGGCCTAAATCAAACACCCTGTGTTCTTGTCCTTTTTTCATTATACATTAAGTTTAAGAAAAAAGGCAACCTATGTTAGGCTTAGTCAGATTGGGCATAGAGCGTAGATGGCTGAGTGTTCCGGCTCCGCCTGAATGTATCGAAGCCACCGGGCACCTAGTCTCCCGATCACCCCAACAATCTCTATCCTCTCATTACCCGGGCTCCTTTACCTCATGTCACATTATCGAATTCTCCCTTTCTCCCATTCTCCCATTCTCCCATTCTCACACTCTCTGCGCATAATGCGTTTGCCCTGATGAGTTCACTATATATCCGTGTATTCGTGGCTAAAATTTACAGAAACCGAATTAACTCCCTGCCGGCCTTAACCTTTACCTGGTCATAAAAAGAATATTTCCAAAACTCCGAACTCATCAACTCAAAACTTAAATGGTTTCGAAAAAACAACCGGTAACAAATCGTTTGAATTTTAAGATGCCTTTACCCTGATCGATTTACTCCCCAATTTTAAGTCCTCGGCTAAAAACATGGTAAACCATCTCATTTAAAGAAAAATCTGCATGTTAAAACATGGAAAATCCCTCTCAGATAAGTAATAATCCTCCTTAGATAAGCTTTCCGGGAAGTGCATATGTATATTTACCTAATGAAACTTTAGTACATGACAAAAATTGTTCTAACCGGGTTTCTCGGAAAATCAGTTTACCCCCAACCCTAAAGGGAGCCTGATTTTCCTCGTCCCGATACTTATCAGGATGCTCCTTTTACGTACTGCATTGATCCCGATAAATATCGGGACAGTCGAAATGGCTGGGGTAACAAATCGAAGAATTATTGAAATGAAATTGCCATAGTTATTAGGTTACTCGATTATTAAGTTATTGGGTAATTGAGTGTTGCCTAAATAACCGAGTAACCTAATAACTGAACAAAGTAAAAGTATATAGAAACTAAAATAACTGCAATAGTCCCGATAATTATGGGGAGCAAGGTTTTAACCTTCAACTTGATAATAAAAATATGCCCCAAATGCGAAGCAATACAAGAAAAATATTTTTGTTCCCGTTAAACCGGATAGCATAAAGCAGCGACAGCCAAAATTCCCGGAACGGAAACCGTAAAAATCTTTTCTCTCCCTTGCCCGTGTTAGAAGCCGTGAGCCTGCCTGCCTCTACTACTTGCCGGAGATTACCATAGCACAGAGATAACGATCTTCGGCCTCACGGCTTCTTTTTTATACAAGCCGAAGATGCAACACCCGGAAATAATAAGTTATACCCGTTAATGGTTTTATTTCTTTCATACTTACCGATATTTCGAATAAGATTTCCTTACGGATCTAAATCAAAACTCCGCGGGGTTTGGAACCGGGAATTTTTAGACGGAAACAGAAGACGGATAACCACCGGAACCCTGTAGTCTGATAATTCCGAATTCCCAGGGTCCCGGAATGCCGCTCAGGGCAAACGCATCATAAAATTATAAATAGTTCAAGGTTATAAGTTTTAAATTGCAGGTTGCAGGTTGCAGGTTGCAGGTTGCAGGTTTGGGCATAGAGCGTAGGTGGCTGAGTGTTCCGGCTCCGCCGGAATGTATCGAAGCCACCGGGCACCTCGTCTCCCGATCCCAATCCCATTCTCCCATTCTCCCCTTCTCACACTCTCTGCGCATAATGCGTTTGCCCGGGAACGCCACTACTCTGTCTTGTAAAGCAGGTGATCTGTCAGGGTAAAATTAATCCCGAGGTCTTTTTTGAATTCATACCGGATAAAGAGCTCTCCCCAGTATTTGCCATCCGAAAAATCAGCTATGATCCACCGGTGATTGAGCACTTTTATCTTATTGATCTTCATGGGGCCGTTCATACCGGCATAGGGAACCAACGGATTATCTCCTTCCGATTCGTTGGTTTCCAAAAGCTTATCGGCAATGTACTGCGACGGGTTTTCCAGTGAAAATTCGTCCAGGGCAGATAACGCCTCCTCATTGTTTTCCAGCGAAAAATACTGAAGGTCCAGTTTGTCCAGAAGAAGCGTCTGTGAAGAATCCCGGATCATTTTTCCGTCTTCCTTCAGTTTTTCTATCTCTGTTTCCAGCTCTTCAATCCTGTTTTCTTTAGATTCCAGCATTTTACCGGAATTCACATAGAGAAACAAAGCCATGAGTATGGCAAACACGAAAAGGTACATAAATATCCTGCTTTTCATCAACTTTAAATTTATCCGGCAGCTAGGGACAAAGCCTGAATTTGCTTTCCTCCACCCCACCGAGGTTGTTTTAACTATTCCTGATTTTTATTTTTCTCCATTTTCTATGTCCCTGAGCAACAGGTTCCAGAAATGACTTTTGTTTTTGCTTTTGAATACTCCGAAGTGACCTATCTTTTCCAACCCGAAATCGGCCGGAATAAGGTGTCGTTTTTCCATCCCGGTATTTGCATATTTCCGGGACAGCCAATGTACGGCTTCTTCAGGAGCAAAACGGTCATCTTCTATACTATACACAAACAGTTTACCCCGGAACTTATGAAAAAACAGCGCTTCTTCTTCGTAATATCCGAAAAGGTAATCGGGGGTGACACACCATTTTCTCCATTCCCTGACCATACCTTCCGGGAGGTCTTCCATAACCCCGAGTTTTTTACCCGGGAAATATCCGAAAATCTTTGTAATTACGGGAAACAAAAAATACCAGTTCAGGAGCATCCGCAACCTTCCGGCACCTTTCCAGAATTTCCAGTAGCCATTCTGGGCGGCTACGAGCAGTATCCGATCGGCCAGGACCGAGGAAGGGGCTAATCCTATCAACTGTCCGCCTATACTGTGCCCTATCAATGTCAGTTTTACTTCCGGGTATTTTTTTCCGGCAAAACGGATAACCTCTTCAATGTCATTCTTTGCCCAGGCCGTGGCCGAAGTGCGAAAGTTTTGCAAAGGTCCTTTCCGGGATGCCCCTATTCCGCCATAATCAAAAGTAAAAGTGGTGTATCCCTTATTACGAAGGAAACCAGCAAATTTATAATAGTACGATTGTTTTACCCCGGTAGCCGGAACAATGACTACAACTCCTTTCGGATGAGCTGCACATGCAAATTCTTTTGCGACAATGGTATATCCCGCCGGGGTGGGAAGTTCCCGTGAATCCATTTCAGGCTCCTGTATTTTATTGTCCTGTTTTTTCAAAGTTGTGAATTCCTCTTATCCCGTTTACCGGGAGATATCCGGGGTATTAAATTTCCACCTCTAAATTATCGTAAGCCAGAAACACGTTCTCCGGCAATGACCTTTCGACCTCTTCGTGGAATCCCAGCAAATGGCTGATATGTGTAAAATAAGCCTTCCCGGGTTGTATTTTTTCGACCATTTTTAAAGCTTCTTCCAAGTTCAGGTGTGACGGATGTGGTTTTATCCGCAAAGCATTAATCACCAAAATCTTTACCCCTTCTACCTTGCGTATCTCTTCTTCAGCTATGGTTTTTACATCGGTCAGGTAAGCAAAGTCGCCAAAGCGATAGCCGAAAACCTGTAACCGGTTGTGCATCACATTAACCGGGACCACCTTCATGTTTCCCAGGGATACGGGGTGGTTGTTTGTCACTTCTAATTCCCTCACCCCCGGGGCGCCGGGATATTTATCTTTACCATTGACAAAAATATACGGAAACCGTTGTCTCAGTTCCCCGAGAACCCTTGTGTGCGCGTAAATGGGTATATCTCCCTGACGGAAGAAAAAAGGGCGGATATCATCGAGCCCCATCGTATGATCGGCATGTTCGTGCGTAAAAAGAATACCGTCTATCCTCGAAACCCCGGCCCGGAGCATCTGTTGCCGGAAATCGGGACCACAGTCCACTACATAACGGTAATCATCCCATTCTACCAATACGGAGACCCGCAGGCGCTTGTCCCTGGGATCACTGCTGAGACAAACCGGATGATCGCTTCCAATAATAGGGACTCCCTGTGAGGTACCTGTGCCTAAAAACGTAATTTTCAAACCGGAAATTTTAGGTTGATTTTTAAATTTTCTACTTGTACTCTATGAATTGCTAAGTTACGTAAAAAACTTCGCCAAAAAATCGATTGCAAAATCCGAAAGCCTGATTTTATCTGACTATCATGCAATTTTTGATCCGGAATTTTATAATTTATTTACCTTGAAACTTAACGAATATTTTTAACTTTGTTCCAAATAAAACGCACACCAGATGACAATTGTTTTAAAGGGCGACAAGCAAATTGAAAATATTCCTTCTACCAAGGCGAAAACACTGAGGATAAATCTGAATGAGGATATTTACGGGACTTTTGCGGAAATAGGTGCGGGCCAGGAAACTGTCCGGAATTTTTTCAGGGCCGGCGGGGCTTCCGGGACCATTGCCAAGGCCATGAGTGCCTATGACAAGGATTTCAGCGATTCGATATATGGCCTGGAAGAAGACGGCAGGTATGTCACCCAATCGCGTTTGAAGAAAATGCTGGATCACGAAACACGACTGGTGGAAGAGCGTATTTCCAGAAAAAAACATCCGAATAAAATTTTCTTCACCTACGCCAATACCGTAGCTACCATAGATTTTACCAAAAAATACAAAGGCCATGGCTGGGTAGGTATCCGGTTCCAGGCAGACCCGAAGGAAAATTACAATGAGATCATCCTTCACATACGATTTCACCAGACAGATCCGCGCCTGCAACAAGAAACCCTCGGTGTTCTCGGAGTTAACCTCATTTACGGTGCTTACTACAAGCACGATAAGCCCAAAAAACTGCTTAAATATCTCTACGACAATATCGAAAAAGACACCCTGGAAATGGATATGATCAATTTTTCGGGGCCGAGATTTGCAAAAGTAGACAACAGGCTGATGAGCCTTCAATTGTTGAAAAACGAAATGACCGAGGCCGTAATGTTCGGACCTGACGGTAACAATATACTCCCCGCCGCCCTGCTTTACAAAAAAAATATACTGGGACTTCGCGGTAGTTACCGCCCGGTGACCAAAGTGAACATGACCATGTACAAAAGGGCATACGAAATGTTTATCAAGGAAAACAAGGTGGACCCTAAAAAAACAGAAGTCATTTTTGAAATAACCTTGTCCAACCTGCGTGCCGAAGGAGAAATTGACGAACAGGACTTTATGGACCGGGCCGAGCTTCTCTGCTCCCTCGGACAAACCGTAATGATCTCCAACTTCCAGGAATATTACAAACTGGTGGAATACTTCTCCCGATACACCAAATACCGTATGGGACTTTCCATGGGTGTGAGTAATCTGGTAGATGTATTTGATGAGAAATACTACCGTCACCTGAGCGGAGGTATCCTGGAAGCTTTCGGTAAATTGTTCTTCAAAGACCTGAGAGTATACCTGTACCCGATGAAAGAACCGAAAACCGGTGAGATCATAACCAGCGATAACCTGAAGGTACATCCCCGAATGAAAGAACTGTACAAGTTCTTTAAATTCAATGGCAAAGTGGTGGATATTACGGACTTTGACCCCAATACGCTCGACATTTATTCGAGAGAAGTACTGAAAATGATAGCCCAAGGCAAGGAAGGCTGGGAAGATATGCTTCCCGAAGGTGTAGCCGACCTCATTAAGGAAAAGCATTTATTCGGTTATGAATCAGAGAAAAATACGGAGGAATACGAGATAAACAACTAAGAAACTGTTTAACATGACATCATGCAAACGGAACTGAAAAAATACCAACTGGAGCTAAAACACACCTTCAGTATCTCCAGGGAGTCACGTGATTTTCAGGATTCGCTTATTGTCTGTTTATCCCTGAATGGAAAAACGGGTTATGGTGAAGCTACATCAAATCCGTACTACAATATTACCATGGATTCCATGACCAATGAGATCCGCACCATAGAAGACCGTATTGCCGGATTTGATCTCACTTCCCCCGAAATCTTTCACGATTTTCTCGTCAGGGAAGGGCTGAGCAATTTTTCCATATGTGCCCTGGACCTGGCAGCTAATGACCTCTACGGCAAGTTGCAAGGCAAGCCCCTGCACGAGATATGGGGATATGGCACGGATAAATACCCTATTACCAATTACACCATCGGTATTGCCACTATTGAAAAAATGGTGGAAAAGATGGAAGAAAAGCCATGGCCTTTATACAAGATAAAGCTGGGGACCAACCACGATGTAGCGATTGTAAAAGCACTTCGCGAGTATACGGACGCTACCTTCCGGGTAGACGCCAACTGCGCATGGACCCCGGAAGAAACTATTGAAAATTCTTATAAGCTTAAAGAATTGGGGGTAGAGTTCATTGAGCAACCCTTAAAAGCGGATAATTGGGAAGGTATGAGGAAAGTGATGGTGGAATCCGCCCTGCCGGTCATTGCCGATGAAAGCTGTATCGTGGAAAACGATGTGGAAAAATGTAAGGACCATTTTCACGGTATTAATATAAAACTTACCAAATGTGGCGGGCTTACACCTGCCCGAAGGATGATACAAAAGGCAAAGTCATTGGGACTGAAAGTCATGGTGGGATGTATGACCGAATCTACGGTAGGTATATCGGCCATTGCACAATTACTCCCGCAACTGGACTATGTAGATATGGACGGGGCCATGCTCTTGAAAAGTGATATAGCGACCGGGGTTATTATCGAAAACAACGGAAAAGTAATCTTCCCGAAAGAACCCGGATCGGGAATAGCCCTCATAGCGTAATGTTTACTACGGACTCCTTTCCGGGCCGACTGGTATTTTCCGAAGGGAAAAGATATCGCTATTTCGGGGGGACCGCATATCTCGGCCTGGCTGCCTTGCCGGATTTCCAGGAAATTTTTATCCGTAATATTCACAAATACGGTACGGGTTATGCGGCATCCCGTAAAGCCAATATCCGTATCTCCATCTATGAAATGGCAGAAGCTGTGATGGCAGACTTAATTGGTAGTGAGGCCGTTCTATCCGTATCTTCGGGCTTTCTGGCCGGGCAACTGGCGCTACAGGCCTTTGAAGGAGATGTGTTTACTTTTTTCAGTACCTCAGATACGCATCCGGCGCTCTCCCACCCACGCGTCATAACATCCGGTTCCGTAGAAAAACTCATTGAGGAAGTCAATGCTTTTATCACATCCAATCCCGATAAAATTGCCGTAGTTTTATGTGATGCTGTCACGCCCGAAAATAATCTTTACGAAAATAACTGGTACGAACAACTACCGGTCTCGCAAACCGTATTTATCGCTGATGATTCCCACGGCCTCGGAGTTATGGGAAACCACGGAGAAGGCATTTATAAAAAACTTCGGAAAATACCGTTTCGGGAACTCGTGGTGTGCGGGTCGGTCAGTAAAGGGTTTGGTATACAGGCCGGAGTGGTCTGCTCTTCCGGGGATGTAATCCGTAAATTATGGGACCACCCGTTTTTTGCAGGCGCCAGCCCTGCTTCGCCCGCGGCAATGGCGACATTTACGGAAGCGCTGCTTTTATACGATATACAACGGAAGAAGTTGCAAAACCATATGGAGATCTTCGATCGCTCTGTTTCCGGGTCAGGTATTAGTTTTAATCGCATCCAGGGACATCCCGCATATGTCCATACACTGGAATCCCTCACCCGGCATTTGCTGGATAGGGGAATTCTGATCACTTCTTTTCATTATCCGGATACCTCCTCTCCCCTGGTACAGCGTATAGTACTTTCGGCTGCACATACGGAAGAGGATATATCCATGCTAGGAAAACATATTCTAAAGTTTTACGGAAACTAAACTACCGGATTGCTAACCCGGGGCAAACGCATTAAAAAAATAATTGCAGCCTGGAACTCCGGTGGCTTCGATACATCCCGAACTATGTTCGGGACACTCAGCCACCTCGCTTTGTGCTCAAACCTGTAACCTGCAACAAAAAATAATCTCTCAAACCCTAAAACTCATCAAACCCGAACTGTAACACTCTTACCGCTTACCAATTACCGCTCCATACTTCCCCAACCCCGATCACCGAAAAGGGAACGATCAGCTAAAACAAGGGGCCCTATAATAAGCTTAGCCTCTTAGTATCCATATCCGTGACAGGATTAAAACAGCATTCAACCCGTTGCTTCCGTTTTAATGCCCGGAAAACGGCCATTAAAGCAATCCCTTTGACGCCGGAAGTAGTTGGTTTAGCGGCTAACCCATTCCCTTTAGCCGCTAAACAGGTTGCTTTTGATGTTATACCCAACTGCTTTGACGGTAAAACGGACTACGTTAACCGCTAACCGGGTTACTTCTGATGTCATACCCAACTACTTTGACGGCAAACCGGGTTACGTCAACCGCTAACCGGGTTGCTTCCGATGTCATACCCAACTACTTTGACGGTAAACCGGGTTACGTCAACCGCTAACCGGGTTGTTTCTGATGTCATACCCAACTGCTTTGACGGTAAACCGGGTTACGTTAACCGCTCAAGGGAATGGGTTTACGGTGCCATGAACCCCTTTAACGGTAAAAGGGAAAGGGAATGAATGCGTAAGCAATTGGGTTAGCGGTTAACCCGGTTGCTTGTGAATGCGTACGCAAATACAAAAGCGGCGAGCTTAATCAAGTCCGCCGCTAACCGGGTTGCTTTAGCGGCTAACCCAACCCGGTCCGGTGTTAACGCAATCCCTTAAATGGGGCTATCCGGGCTTGCCGGGGAATAAAAATCTCAGCAGTTTACACCATCGGAAATGCTTCCGGATCACCCGGGCAAGGACCATAAAGACCATCATCGCTATAGCGATTAACTAGTGCCAGTCGGGGAGTTTTGAAGGGAACTCATCAACTTTAGAGGCTTTTCGGAAAGGAGCTTTATATATTGGCTTATCCCTGACGTACAACAGGCTGCGAAGGCAGAGACATTCAAAGAGTGTGGTCAGAGTTCCGTACAATGTACACGCCATAAGCGTGATCGGAAGTAGTTTTTTCATGTGTTAGTTCAGTTTATTATTCAGGTACAACCCCAAATATAACAATATAACGTTAAATTAACTTAATTATAATATATTCATTTCCTATTTTAACTATTAACAGATATAAAACCTAACACATTGAAAGAAATGATTTTTTTGTGTAAGTTTATCACTTATTTAAAAAAGCTGGAAGTCCGAAATCGGAAGTCCGAAGTGGAATGCTGCAAACAAAACTTCGGCCCTCGGAATCCGGGCTTCGGACCTAAAAAAACAAACCATGAAGCAATTCTTATGCACTTTGTGCTTAGCAGCCCTTACTATTTCCTGCCAGACGAAAAATAAAGAAAAGTCCTCTGCGGAACCCGCCGTTGAGACTGCTGTCCAAAAACCGGAATGGACATCCCTTTTTAACGGTAAGGACCTGGATGACTGGAAAATAAAAATATCCAAACACGAGTTGGGAGATAATTATGCCAATACCTTTCGTGTGGAGGATGGGTTGATGAAAGTCAGTTACGACGGATACGAGGAGTTCGACCGGCAGTACGGGCATATCTTTTACAAAGACCCGTTTTCTGCCTACCTGCTCCGGGTAGAGTATCGTTTTACGGGAGAGCAGGCCCCGGAAGGCGAAGGTTGGGCATGGCGTAACAGTGGAGCCATGCTGCACGGGCAATCACCGGAAAGCATGCTAAAAGACCAGGATTTCCCGATCTCCATAGAAGCCCAGATACTCGGGGGAGACGGTTCTGATCCCAGGCCCACGGGTAACCTTTGTACTCCCGGCACCAATGTGGTTATTGCAGATACGCTTTACACCGATCACTGCCTGAATTCCAGTTCAAAAACATATCACGGTGACCAGTGGGTACGGATGGATATGCTTGTGCTTAGAGATTCCGTTATACACCATATTGTGGAAAAGGATACGGTCCTTACCTACTACAAACCGCAGTTCGGAGCCGGTTCTGTTTCTAATTTTGATCCTGCCATAAAAAAGGACGGGGAACTGATTAAAGAAGGTTATATTTCCCTGCAAAGCGAAAGCCACCCCATAGAGTTCCGCAAAGTAGACCTGCTGGACCTTGAACCTTATATGGACGACCTTAAAAAACTAAAGGAAGTATTAGAAGAAGTAGGAAATTAGAAGTGTTGAAGTTGGTTAGAAGTATGAAGCCCGGAGCACGAAGTCGAAAAAATTAAGTTATTTTGAACTTCGTGCTCCGGGCTTCCGGCTTCGAGCTTTACACTACTTCTTCCGGAGATTTTACGGCTGCGAGATACCTTTCGGCATCCAGGGCCGCCATACATCCGGTACCGGCAGCAGTTACAGCTTGTCTGTATTCTTTATCCTGAACATCCCCGCTGGCAAAAACACCGGGTTTGCTTGTTTTTGTAGATTTACCATAGGTAATGATATAACCTGTTTCGTCCATTTCCAGCTGTCCTTTAAAGATATCCGTATTCGGTTTATGACCGATGGCTATAAACAAGCCTGTAACTTTAATATCTTCTTTTTCACCGGTCTGGTTATTTACCATACGAATTCCTTCCACTACCTGGTCCCCGAGTACTTCCTCTATTTCGGTAAAGTATCTTACTTCGAGATTAGGGGTATTCTCTACCCTGTGCTGCATAGCTTTCGAAGCTCTCATCTCTCCTTTTCGCACCAACATGGTTACTTTGCTACAGATATTGGCCAGGTACGTAGCTTCTTCCGCCGCGGTATCTCCGCCACCTACAATGGCTACATCCTGTCCTTTGTAAAAAAATCCGTCACAAACCGCACATGCGGAAACCCCGCCTCCGCGTAAACGCTGCTCACTGGGCAATCCGAGGTATCGGGCCGATGCTCCCGTAGATATAATTACGGACTCGGCTTCCAGTTGTTTGGAATTATCGATAGTCACTTTATGAATTCCTCCTCTTTCACTGCTGAATTCCACAGCGGTCGCCATTCCTATCCTTACTTCGGTACCGAAACGCTCCGCCTGCTTTTGCAGTTGCAGCATCATGGTAGGTCCGTCTACACCTTCCGGGTATCCCGGGAAATTATCAACTTCTGTAGTGGTTGTGAGTTGTCCTCCGGGCTCTAATCCGGTATACAATACGGGTTTAAGATCGGCACGGGCCGCATAAATAGCCGCAGTATAGCCGGCAGGACCGGATCCTATGATAAGGCATTTAATTCTTTCTACTGTATCTGACATGGTTAACTCCTTTGTTTTTATTGCTTAACAAAATTAGAATAATTAATAGGAACTGGATATAAAAAGTTATCAAAAGTTATTATGGGACCATTGTCCGCAGCTATGCGGCAAAACTTTGTATCGAAGAATGGTTTTCATTCGGTCAATCGATCTTTCGCTGTATTAAAACAAGTTTGGCTATTCTTCCTTTCCCTGCGGCATAGGCCACGGAATCGTTCAAAAAGCGTATGGTATAGAACCCTTCCGTCGATATGGATTTCCAGGTATTCCCGCCATCACGGGAAAAGGAGATGCCTTCGAAACCTGCTGCCACTACTTCCTTGCCGTTCCTCCCCGGTATGTACTGCACGCAGGAACGGTATCCGGGAGTTTTTTTACTGGCCACGAGCTTCCAGCTTTTCCCTCCATCCGTGGTTATCGCTTTATTGGCCGTATTATAGTCGGGCCTGGTGTAATCGCCACCCATGGCAATCCCCGTATTTTTGTCCCGGAAATCTACGGAATACATACCCAGGGTAGGTTCTCCCTGTACCACGGGAACATTGTACACTTCCCAGCTATTCCCTTTATCGGGCGAATAAAATACCCTGCTCCGTAATCCTCCTGAGACGATCCAGGTCCTGTTCCCTACGATATCTATATTGGTATTGCTTGCAGCAAATGCAGCCTCACCTTCGGCAACCAAAGGCAATCTGTCACAGGGTATCTTTGACCAGGAATTTCCCCCGTTCCGCGTTACCAAAACAGAAAGACAGCCACTTTCCGTAGGGTCACCGATAGCAATGCCTTCTTTTTCGTTCCAGAACTTCATGGCATCATAAAACGCCTTTTCATGGGTTTCGCGGTACACCAGTTCGGTTTTTCCCTTTTCCTCTACTTTATAGAGCAATGCCGGACTGCCAATGCTCAGTACAAACACATCATTATCATTGGAAGCTATGGCACGAAAATGCGGCGCCAGGGTATCATAGGATACGGAATCTATAACAGGGTGTCCCTTATAATCAAAATACCCGAATCTCCCGCGATCGTCTGCAAACCAAAGGGTTTTCCCGGATACGATCTCAATGGCACGCACACTCATGGAATCTTCCAGCATCGGCGTTACGGAAACCCCGGTTATATCCCGGTCTTCAAATCTTTTGGAAGACGTACAGGAAACGGATATCACAAAGGGTAATATAAATAACAGTTTGTTCATCAGGATAGTTATTATGAAAATCTCATCGGATTCTGTTACAAAGATAGATATCTTTCACAAAGGTTGGTGGCACTAAGCTCTTACCCGGATGTGATTTGCTTATTACAAAATTTACCCTAAGTTAACACAAATAAGTCCCCTGCTTCCTTATTTTGCACAATTATTGAATATTAACCGTAAAATCTCCCCGAATAACATGCTTTACCGGACTATCGGGATGGCGCTGCCCTTCCTGTTATTAACACAGATTTCCATAGCACAAGATTCCCTAAACGTGCTGAAGATAGAAAGTACGGATGCCCTAAAAGACTATTTTCACCACACCGGTAATGACCTCCCTCTTGTTAGTGCGCATCGCGGAGGGGCTTCTGCGGGTTACCCGGAAAACTGTATCGCTACTTTTGAACATACACTCCGAAACACTCCGGCTACTTTTGAGATAGATCCCAGGCTCACCAAAGACAGCATTATCGTATTACACCACGATGCTACCCTGGAACGCACCACCGACGGCACGGGTAAGCTTTCGGACCATACCTGGGAAGAAGTTAAAAAACTAAGATTAAAAGACCCCGAAGGAAACCTCACCGAATATGGTATCCCTACCCTGAAGGAAGCGATTTTGTGGAGTAAGGGAAAAACCGTACTTATCCTGGATAAAAAAGACGTCCCTCCCGAAATGACCGCTTCACTGATCAAAGAACTGAAAGCAGAATCGCACGTCATGGTTACGGTACACAATGCAGCACAGGCCCTTTTCTATTACCGGGACAATCCGGAAATAGTCATGGAAGCCTTTGTGAAAACAAAAAAGGCCTTGAAAGAATACGAGGAAGCCGGCATTCCGTGGGAACACATCATGGCTTACGTTGGCCTCGAAGAAACCGCGGAAGCAAAGGAAATATGCGAACGGCTACATGAACGCGGAGCCATGTGCATGATATCTACCGCACCGGTTTACGATAAAATGGACAGAGAAAAAAGGACCGGTGCATACAGGTCTATTATAGAAAACGGGACGGATATCATCGAAGCGGACAGGGCTGTCGAAGTGGGAAGATTGCTCAAAAAAATGTCTCCGGAAAGCAGTTCCAAGAAAAAATATTTTGCTATAAAATCGCAGGAATAATCATTACACGGCTATAATCACCGGAATTAAGTACAATTGGCATTTCTGCCCGGAGCCGGATTTTGTTAAAAAAAAGATGTTTTGTGTCCGGATAAGACAGTTTTTTTAACTTATCGTCGTATATTAATATCCGTTAACCAGAAAACACTTTACTTATGAAAACAATACCATGCTTTTTCACTGCAATGATGGCCTTGTTCATTATTTCCTGTAAAAACGATAAGGCGGAGGAGAATCCGGGAAAAACCCTGGGACCGCTTCATGTTTCCAGTGAAAAGCCAAGTCCGGGGGATTCCCTGAACATCACATATACCACCGAAAAAAAGAGTCCCAAAGCCTATTACTATTATGCCGTTCACGACAATTTCTATCCTGTGGATATCCCCATAAAGAATGTTTCCGGAACATGGGAAGGGACTATGGCTATCCCCGACTCCGCTACGGCCATCACCTTTGCCTTTAAAACAGACGGCGAATTTGACGATAACAACCACCAGGGTTTTGTGTTTCCTCTTTATACGGAGGAAGGAGAATTGCTCAAAGGCACCCAGGCCAGTATGGCTTCCTATTACGAAAGTTATTACGCAAAATCGCACGGTGTTGAAATGGAAAAAGATTCGTCGATCGCCCTGTTCAAACAGGAATTTGCCAAAAATCCGGATGTAGTGGATACCTGGGACAATACCTATCCCGGGATATTGTATAAGGCAGACAAAACAGAGGGAAAAAAATGGATCGAGGAACGTATAGCAGCTTACGAAGCCAATGAAAAGCTTACCGATAAGGACTATAATACCCTGGTAGCCCTGCATAATGTCATGGGCAATGATTCCGTAGCGGAAGCCCTGACAGAAAAAGCCATAGCCGATTATCCCAAAGGAATACTGGCCAAAAACAAACTCTCCAGGGCATTTTACAAAGAGAAGGATATCGCAAAAAAAGAAGCGTTATTCGAGGAGTATACAGATTCCTTTAATGATACGAATGGAAAAAATTTCATGCTTTATATGCTGGCCAAGGAATATGGGGATCGGGGCGATTATGAAACCTTTACCACATATGCCGACCAAATATCCGACCAAAGCAGGGATAAAACAGCATTGTACAATAGCATAGCCTGGGAACTCGCCGAAGAGGGAAAAGACCTCGATTTTGCTGCCGGGGTATCCAAAAGATCCCTGGACATCATTGAATCGCTCCGGCAGGACCCGAAAGACAAACCTGATTACCAGTCCGAAAGCCAGTACAAAGAAAACCTGGATGGCAGTTATAATATGTTCGCAGACACTTATGCGCTTATCCTTTTTAAACAAGGGCAGGTAAAAGAAGCGGTGAAATACCAGGAAGAGGCTATAGGAGAAGGAAAATCCCCTGAAGTCAACGAGCGGTACATCCAGTTTCTCCTGGCCGATAACAATTATAGTGCAGTACAGGAAAAAGCCGGGGAATTTATCCGTGAAGGCGTTTCCACGGAAAAAATGAAGGAATACCTGAAATCGGCCTATTCGGAGAACAAAGGTTCGGATGAAGGATTTGACACCTACCTCTCCGGTCTCGAAAAAGTCGCCCGTGCTAAAATACTGGAAGAAACAAAGGAAAACATGCTCGATGAGGAAGCTCCCGCTTTTTCCCTGAAAAACCTGGATGGCGAAGATGTTGCCCTGAGTTCTATGAAAGGAAAGGTCGTTATCCTGGATTTCTGGGCTACCTGGTGCGGTCCCTGCAAAAGCTCTTTCCCCGGAATGCAAAAAGCGGTTACCAAATACAAAGACAACCCGGACGTAGAATTTCTGTTTATCGATACCTGGGAAGGAGATAAACCTGAAGTCCGCTTAAAAAAAGTGAAGGATTTTATAGATCAAAACCAGTATACTTTCCATGTATTACTGGATACTCCTGTGTCTGAAGGCAGCAGGGAATTTGACATTGTAGATAAATACGGTGTGGAAGGCATCCCCACCAAGATCATTATAGGACCGGAAGGCCGGATCAATTTCAGGTCGGTAGGTTATAGCGGCAACAACGAAAAATTAGTGGAAGAACTGGACATTATGATAGAATTGTTGCAATCATAATACCATACCAAAAAGGCAAAAATCCCAAATTCTGCGATATGTTTCCGGAATTTGGGATTTGACATTTATTATCCGGTTCAGGGTAAGACCCTACTCCTGTGGATATCTATTGCAGCTGCTTTAGCTTCTATGAGCTTTTACCTAGTGAGGTTATTAAGTTAATAGGTTACTTAGTTATTGAGTTTATGGGCATTGCCTAAATAACTCAATAGCTTAATACCTAATAACTAAAATACAATTTTCCCGCCGGACGGGCAGGATTGCCACTTTCTAACCTCCGGACTTGCAGTCCGGAGTGGGTTAGTTTAATTTTGATACCGGTTCGCCATACAGGTCAAAATCGGAAGCATCTATGATATTGATTTCTGTAAATTCCCCGATCCTTACATAGTGTTGTGTAGCGTCGATCAGTACTTCGTTATCCACATCGGGAGAATCGGACTCGGTACGGCCAACAAAATAATTACCTTCTTTCCGGTCTATGATACAACGATATGTTCGTCCGACTTTTTTCTGATTGAGCTCCCAGGATATTTGCGACTGGATTTCCATGATCTCGGCAGCCCGTTGCTGTTTTACCTCTTCCGGAACATCATCTTCCAGGGTGTAGGCATGCGTATTTTCTTCATGAGAATAGGTAAAACATCCCAACCTTTCAAACTGCATTTCTTTTACCCAGTCTTTCAGTACCCGGAAGTCTTCTTCAGTTTCTCCCGGATAGCCTACTATTAATGTAGTACGGATAGCCATTTCCGGTACTGCTTTCCGGAAATCCCGGAGCAGTCCGGTAGTCTTTTCTTTTGTAGTGCCCCTTCGCATCGATTTCAATATAGGATCGGCGATGTGCTGAAGCGGAATATCTATGTAATTACATACTTTAGGTTCTTCCTTCATCACTTCCAGGACATCCATCGGGAAACCCGTCGGGAACGCGTAATGCAAACGTATCCACTCTATGCCTTCTACCTTCACCAATTCGCGAAGCAGTTCGGCCAGATTTCTCTTTTTATAAAGGTCCAGACCATAATAGGTAAGGTCCTGGGCGATAAGTATAAGTTCTTTTACTCCTTTCTCGGCAAGTTTTCCGGCTTCCTTAACCAGATCTTCTATAGGTGTACTGCGGTGTTTTCCCCGCATTAATGGAATAGCACAGAACGAACAGGGGCGGTCACAACCTTCGGCTATTTTGAGGTAGGCATAATTTTTAGGTGTTGTGGTAAGCCGTTCCCCTACAAGTTCATGCCTGTAATCAGCTCCAAGAGCTTTTAAAAGCACCGGCAGATCGGATGTTCCGAAGTATTGGTCCACATCGGGGATTTCTTTTTCCAGGTCCGGTTTATAACGTTCGCTGAGGCATCCCGTAACAAAAACCTTATCTACGGCCCCCTCTTCTTTCTTCTGAACGTATTCGAGTATGGTGTTAACACTTTCTTCCTTGGCATTATTTATAAAGCCACAGGTATTGATCACCACTATATTACCTTCTTCTTCGTGAACAACATCCTTACCGCTGGCCTTTAACTGCCCCATCAAAACTTCACTGTCGTAAACGTTTTTGGAACATCCCAGGGTAATTACATTTATTTTATTCTTTTTCAGAGACTTGGTCCTCATCGCATTGCCGTATTAGGAGTGCAAAAGTAAGGAAGATGCGCGACATATTTACGGTATCGGGGAAAATTAAAAAGCCCGGTGGGTAATGCCGGGCTTTCCTTGTCTATTTTATTTCTTTCAGCAATTCTTTGACCGCCGCTTCCAATTGCGGGTCCTTACCACTGAGAAAATCATTATAGGGTAACGGTACCAGGATATCCGGTTCCAGTTCCAGGTTTTCCGTAGGTCTGGCTTCTTTGCCTATTGTAGCCACCATAGGTATACCAAATATTATAGAGGGATCAATCTGGCGTTCCCACCATACGGCAGTTCCCGTTCCCGCTACCGGCATACCTACCAGCTTGCCAATACCATTCTGTTTATATATATAAGGAAAGATAAATGCATCACTGTAATTTCCTTCGCTCATTACCACTACACTCGGCTTGGTCCATCGCGACATTGGTTCGCCGCCTTTTACAACGTGTCCCTGCGGAGCGAATTTCAGGTATTCTTCACCACTGAGAAAAGTATTAAGGTCGTCGTGTAACCAACCTCCACCGTTAAAACGGGTATCCACGACCAGGGCTTTCTTATCCAGGTTTTTTCCGAGCACATTTTCATATACATCACGGAAACTGCCATCGTTCATTCCCTGTATATGTACATAACCGAGTTTTCCGCCACTCAGGGAATCCACCATTTTTTCCATGGTCTTTACCCATCTGCGGTACATAAGTCCGTTTTCTTTACCAAGGGAAACAGGTTTTATCGATTCTTCAAAAGTCTTACCGCCTCTCTTAACGGTGAGCAGTACATTTTTATCCTGAATGTTCAGCAAGTACTTATTCCAGTTTTCCCCGGAACCGATCTCCTTATTGTTGATCTTAACCAGGATATCTCCGGCCTTTATCTCACTGCGGGCGGTATTCAGTGGTCCACCGGAAATCACTTCGGATATCCGGATGCCTTCACCGGTATAACTCTCGTCAAACAGAAGTCCCAGGGAAGCGGTATGGTCTCCTTTAGAGGTATTGGCATAAAACCTTCCCCCGGTGTGGGACGCGTTCAGTTCTCCTAAAAACTCACTCAGTAATTCCTGAAAGTCATAATTGTTATTAATGTGCGGCAGTAATTTCGCATATTCGGCGTGGTACATCTGCCAGTCGATACCGTGAATATCCGGATCGTAAAACTTTTTCTTTACCTGTCGCCACATATGGTCGAACATATAGCTGCGTTCGGCAGCGGCATTTACAGCCATATCGGCGTCTATACTTATGTTTTCCACTTTTCCGCTTTCGGCATCTACCTTGACCAGTTTGCCCTTATTACTCAGGTACAGTGTTTTTCCGTCTTCGCTGATCTCAATACCGCTGGGACTTCCTCCCATTTTGGCCAGCACCTTGGTTTCGCGGGTTCGCGGTTCGGTCACCCAAAGGTCATATCCTTTTTCAAAAGCGGCCAGGTAGTAAACCTTATCAGCTTCCTTGTTCAACACGTAATCACTGATACTGGAGCTGTTTATGGTAAGCTTCACCTTTCGGTTATCCAGATTATTAAGATCGAAGACCAGGGTTTTCTCTTCTTCTTCTTTTTTATCCTTGTCCTTTTTCTTTGATTTTTTATCTTCTTTCTCCTCTTTTTCCTTCTTCTCTTCCTCTTCTTTTTCTTTTAAGAGTTCGAATTCTTCTTTACTCAGGGCATAACGATCATAGGCTTCCTGGTCGAAGAAAACAGTATAAATATCCGACTCCCTGCTTCCCTGGTAAGCGAGTGATTTTCTACCTTCACGGCTACTCATGTAGGTCATCATTTTTCCTTCGAGGGCCCATTTGGGTGATTCTTCCCCGAAACCTCCGTTTACCGGATGGAATATATCGCCGGTACCATCTGCTTTTATCAATGCCGTATTGCGACGTACAAAATGCCCCTTACTATCATCTACCAGCAGCCACTTGCTATCGGGACTCCATTGAAAAGACCAGTCCCCGTCGCTATAGGAAAAATTTCGTCCTTCGGGCAGTACGGTCACTTTTTTCCCCGTGTCCACATCGAGCACTTTCAGGATATTCCGCTCTTCTACAAATGCTATCTTCTTTCCGTCGGGAGCATATTGCGGCTGGAACTCTTCGGTATCCGTAGCTACCACGGCTTCTGTTTTCAATACGGTGGAAGCATAAAAATATTTTTCATCCGGTCTGCGGAGCGTTATTTTATATATATTCCAGCTACCGTCCCGCTCTCCGGAGAAAAGCAATGTCTTTCCGTCGGGAGACCAGTTGATCATCCGTTCCTGTTCGGGGGTATTCGTTACCCTTTTAGTCCTGGAATCATCCGTTCCGGTGACAAATACTTCACCACGGTTTACAAAAGCTATTTCTTTTCCGTTGGGGCTCACGGCAAATTCCGTCACACTGCTGATGTCCATATTTTCAACAACCTGAAAAGCCGCGTCATCCATCACCTTTATATCGATTTTTGCAGGCGCTTCTCCCGGTTTAACCACATAAATATCTCCTTTCCAGGTGAAAGACATGGTATTGTCGTCCGCAATACTCAGATGGCGCACCGGAAAACCGGCAAAGGTAGTGAGTTGCTTTTCGGTATTGTCCGACAGCGATATTTGGTAGAGGTTTTGGGTACCGTCTTTTTCGTTAAGGTAATACACCACATTATTATCCGCACCGAAAACAGGGTTCCGGTCCTCTCCTTTAAAGGTACTGAGTTTTTTATAGGTATCGGCAGCCGGATCAAACAGCCATATGTCCCTGGTCACGGATGACGTGTGATGCTTCCTCAAGGGATCTTCATATCCTTTTCTGTCTTCAAAGACGATTTTGGTGCCATCGCTGTTATACCGGGCTTCACTCATACCTGCTGCAGTGACCAGTACAGGTCTTCCCCCTTTTACAGGAACGGTATAAAGGTTATTAAAAAGGCGGGGCATAGGGAAGCGCACACTTTGGGAAGGAGCATTTCTGCCACTACCGAAAAGCACGGAACTGCCATCGGGGGTAAAGTCGTACGGCACATCATCTGCACTGTTATAGGTAAGCCTTACAGGAGTACCTCCTGTCGCGGGCATGGAATAAACATCAAAATTCCCGTAACGGTTGCTTGCAAAAGCTATGGTTTTTCCGTCATGGCTCCATACAGGCCTCATATCATAAGCCTCGCCAACAGTAATGGGGACCGCAATACCTCCTTCGGCCTCTATACGGTAAAGATTGCCCATATAACCGAAAACTATGGTCTTTCCATCCGGTGAAATGGAAGGATAGCGTAACCAACGGGCATTTTCCTGGGCGAACAACGAGCCTGTCAGGAGACAGATCATTATTGCCAAACTGAATTTTTTCATGAAAATCGGAGATTAAATTAGTTTAAAAAAGTGTTAATGCATCTAATAAAGACGCAGTTTACTACATTTTGTTACACATATAATACCTCGTTAACATTTTTTAACAAACGAATAAAGTATTGTAACCTGACTATGTGAAGTATACCTGTTCTAGTTTAAGGAATATATGTTCTTTCCCTGAGAAGGAAAAAATGTTATCAGAAAGTAGACGGATAAAAATTGTTCTAACCGGCTTTCCCGGAAAATCAGTTACCCTTCCCGATATTCATCGGGATCTCCCTTTAGGGTTGGGGTAAAATCCCGAAAGCTTTCGGGAGAGGAAAATCCCGCGGAATTGAATTTTGTCGTGTACAAAGACCAAAAAGACGAAGTATATTTTTTACCCGGAAACGGGTTTACTTAAAGAAGGAATCCACAAATTCATATTTGTTGAACACCTGGAGGTCTTCAATTCTTTCACCTACGCCAATGTATTTTACGGGTATGCGGAACTGATCGGAGATCCCGATCACCACACCTCCTTTGGCGGTTCCGTCCAGTTTGGTCACGGCAAGCGAGGTAACTTCGGTTGCTTTGGTAAATTCTTTGGCCTGTTCAAAGGCATTCTGCCCGGTAGATCCGTCAAGTACCAGCAGAACGTCATGGGGGGCGTCGCCTATAACCTTTTGCATCACCCTTTTCACTTTAGATAATTCGTTCATCAGGTTAACTTTATTGTGCAGCCGCCCGGCGGTATCTATGATTACCACATCGGCATCCTGGGTCACGGCAGATTTCAAGCTGTCAAAGGCTACCGAAGCGGGGTCACTTCCCATGTTCTGCCTTACGATCGGCACATCAACCCGGTCCGCCCATACCTGTAACTGGTCTATAGCTGCTGCCCGGAATGTATCGGCAGCTCCCAATACCACTTTTTTTCCCTGCTTTTTAAACTGATAAGCCAGCTTACCGATAGTGGTGGTTTTCCCCACACCATTTACTCCTACCACCATTATTACATAAGGCTTTTTATCCCGGGGAACAGTAAATTCGGTAGCTTCCCCGGTATTGGTTTCAGACAGTAATCCGGCTATTTCCTCCCGTAGTATTTGGTTAAGCTCCTCCGTACCCAGGTATTTATCCCTGGAAACACGGTCTTCTATACGTTCTATGATCTTCAGGGTAGTATTTACACCAACATCGCTGCTTACCAGTACTTCTTCGAGATTATCCAGTACCTCGTCATCTACTTTTGACTTCCCGGCTACTGCTTTACTCAACTTGCCGAAAAAGCTTGTTTTGGTCTTCTCCAGCCCTTTATCCAGGGTCTCTTTTTTTTCTGAAGAGAATATTTTCTTAAATAAATTCATGAATCGGGTTATTGGGTTGTTGAGTTACG
Source organism: Sinomicrobium halophytocola (assembly GCF_052983395.1). NCBI lineage: Bacteria > Pseudomonadati > Bacteroidota > Flavobacteriia > Flavobacteriales > Flavobacteriaceae > Sinomicrobium > Sinomicrobium halophytocola. Next base: position 95,160 of record NZ_JBRKIT010000031.1, on the reverse strand, counting down.
GGTCATCACAGTTACGGATCGGTAGATTGACGGATTATTGAAGATAATTCCGGGACATAGCATTCCGGTATTCCCACAATCCGGATAACGAAATAACCTTAATGACCTTTTACACCCCTCAAAGATATAAAAACAAAAAGCTACTTTCGATATGAAAGTAGCTGTTATATAAAAATATTGTGAACTTTTTTAGTGTTTGCTCAACCAGTCATTAACCAATGAAGGATCCATCACTGATTCTACAAAAGTATATGCGCCTGTTTTCGGAGATCTCACCATCTTAATGGCCTTGCTCAATCTCTTGGACTTAGTCTGTAAGGTTGCTACGGTTTTCTTTGCCATGACTCTAACATTATTTGATATTTTCTGCGAAAATATCCAATTATTTAATTTCTTTGTGAACGGTCATTCTCTTCAGGATAGGATTGAATTTTTTAATTTCCAATCTGTCCGGAGTATTTTTTTTGTTCTTCGTACTAATGTATCTTGATGTTCCAGGCATACCGGACTCCTTGTGCTCGGTGCACTCTAATATCACCTGTATTCTGTTTCCTTTCTTTGCCATCTCTCTATGCTTTTCTTAAAAAAACGATTATTTGTAATATCCTTTAGCCTTTGCTTCTTTCAACACCGCGGATATACCTTTTTTATTGATGGTCTTCAATGCGGAAGTAGAAACCTTCAAAGTGACCCAACGGTCTTCTTCTGGAATATAAAAGCGCTTTTTAGTAAGGTTAACGTTAAATTTACGCTTTGTCTTGTTCATGGCGTGAGAAACATTGTTCCCCACCATTGCCCTTTTTCCGGTAAGCTCACAAACTCTTGACATCTTTCTATACTTTTGTGTTATCTAAAAACAGGGTGCAAATTAACGAATTTTTTCGCTGACAGACAAATGCCTGAGTTAATTTTTTAAAATTTCTTTCCAAAGTATTTCCAACGTCTTGTTCACTGCCTTATTCACCACCTTTTCCCGGTGATTTCCAAAATCGAATTTGTGGGAATAAACACCTTTAGGAGTAGCTATTCCTATGTATACGATACCTATTTCCGCATCGGAATCTCCCTTTGTCGGCCCGGCATTTCCCGTAGTAGACACGGCGAAGTCCGCTTTGAGCAATTTTTGCGCTCCCGCAGCCATAGCTTCGGCAACCTCAGCACTCACCACGCTGTGTTTATCTATAAGTTCCTGTGACACACCGAGTACATCCACTTTTGTTTCCGTTGCATAACTCACTACTCCTCCACGAAAATAAACCGACGCCCCCGGAACCGAGGTCATCTGTCCCGATATCATTCCCCCGGTAAAGCTCTCTGCAGTAGCCAGTGTCTTTTTTTTATCCGCAAGCAGTTTTCCAAGCAGTATTTCCAAAGGCTCGTCACTTTCCACATCGTATATAATATCACCGATAAGCGCGTAGAGTTCACGTACCTTCTCATTAACTGCCGATTCTATGAACTCTTTATTGGCTCCCTTGGCAGTAAGCCTGAGACGTACTTTTCCTATTTGCGGCAAATAAGCGAGCCTTATAAAGGGAGGCAGGAGATTTTCCCAATCGGCTATAATATTAGCTATATCACTTTCTCCCATACCGTAAGTAATAATGGTACGGTGCAAAATATAAGGGCGATCGTAGTTTTTCCTTAGCCTCGGAAGCACCTCTCCCTGCATCAGCGCCTCCATTTCATAAGGTACGCCGGGAAGCGAGATATACACCACTCCTTCCTTTTCAAACCACATTCCGGGAGCCGTACCGTACCTATTCATAAGCACTTCGGCCCCGGAGGGCACCATGGCCTGGCTCCGGTTCAGGTCCGATATCGGCGTGTTTATATACTTAGCAAACAGCTCTTCAATATGGGCAAGCACTTTTTTGTCCTGAACAAGAATGTCTCCGAAGAACTCACAAAGCGTATGCTTGGTCACATCGTCTTTGGTAGGGCCCAATCCACCGGTAATAATGATGATATTGGTACGGTGGCGGGCTTCTTCCAGTGTTTTCAATATATGTTCCCTGTTGTCCTGGGTGGACGTAACCTGGTAAACCGAAATCCCTGTTTTATTGAGTTCCGCTGCGATATAAGCAGCATTGGTATCCACGATCTGCCCGATGAGGATCTCATCACCGATAGTAATAATCTCTGCCTGCATTAAAGTGCAAAATCCGTTTTTAATTCCCTTATAACTTCCTCAACCTGCTCTTTCACCTCCGTGTACATCTCTTTTATGCCGGAAATATCCGCATGTTCTTTGGCTTGTGTTTCCAGGGTGCGGATTAATGAGGTGGTCTCTTCCATACCAAGCAGATCCGCATTGGGTTTTATCTTATGCGCATGCCGGTAGATGGCATCAAAATCTTCTTCTTGTACGGCTCGTTCCAATTCCTCCATGTCCGAAGGTGTTTCTTCTATAAATACAGATACAACCGAAGCTATAAAATCCCTGTCCCCATCGGATAGTTCTTCCAATTTTTTCAAACTGTATGGCATATTCTTCCTTTTTAATATAATAGCACTTTTTCTAAAACGGAGCAATTTTATTTTACGTTCAGGGCAAACGAACTCCTGTTTTCCAGGAAACCTTCAAGGGTATCGCCAGGGTTTATTTTACCAACTCCTGCCGGGGTACCGGTAAAAATAATATCCCCTTTTTTCAGCGTAAAATATTCCGAGATACAGGCTATAAGCTCGTCTACTTTCCAAAGCATAAGCTTTGTATTCCCGTCCTGTACAACTTCCCCGTTCTTTTCCAGTCGAAAACGGATATTGTTGATATCCGGATACTCTTTTTTGGATATCCAGTCCCCAACCACTGCCGACCCGTCAAAAGCCTTTGCCTTTTCCCAGGGCAATCCTTTTTCTTTAAGCCTGCTCTGCACATCTCTCGCCGTAAAATCGATCCCCAGTCCTATTTCGTCGTAATACTTATGGGCAAACCTGACATCGATATGTTTTCCTACTTTGTTTATTTTTACAAGCAACTCTGTCTCATAGTGTACATCTTCACTGAAATCGGGAATATAAAAGTTCTTTTCCCGCAACAGGGCGGTATCGGGCTTCATAAATATTACGGGGTCGGCCGGGCGTTCGTTGGCCAGCTCCTCAATGTGATCGGTATAATTCCTACCTATACAGATTATTTTCATGTGTTTTTATTGTTTTTTCAATGGTCACTACCTGTCCCGAAGCATTGAGGGGCGGAACCTCCATCTGACCGTCGGGAAGATTCGAAGATTAAAACAATTATGCGTATTTGTGCCTTAAAGCTTATTTTAATCATGTCGGTTTCATTTGTTTTTACCGTTTTCCGGGTTACACACCCCGTATCTTTAATTTGTTATCTTCAGCTTAAATGCGGGAACCGGTATCCTGTTGCCAAAAACAGGGTTGGAGGTATCCAGCCGGTTCATTTTTTTCCATCCTTCGGTACTGCGGTAATACGATTGAAAATTTTCATTATCACGTTCCAACACCCCTTTAAAGACCGGCGCGTACTTCACCACGGATACGTTATCGTATATCAGGGTATCATTAACCCTTAACGTCCTGGTCTCTTTATAGGCATTTTCCTTTATAAAGAGATGTTCCACCGCTACAAAAAAGCCATTGTCCGGAATACGGATGTAATAGGGCAACAATCCGACCTCCACTTTTGAATTCAGCGGTTTTCTTCTTACAATAAGATTATCCAGCAACAGGTCCTTACCCGGTTTACCTTCGGGAGTGGCCTCCAGTATCCGGAGACGGAACACCGCTGCAATATTGTTCTGCTCCCGGGCAGGATAAAACCGTATTTCTACACTCTCCAGAAAGCAATTCTCCGCAAAATTACGTGGTTTCCCGTAATATTTGGCTACGGCAGAAGGATATGCCCCTCCACTGAAATTTCCCAGGCCAATGGATCTTTTACCGGAAAAACCGTTTATGTTTTTGTGATTGGTCCCTTTTACGAGATAAACTTCCACTTCCTTCAATGCTTCGACATCCGGTTCCAGATAAACCCTTGCCCCGGATAATACGGACAAAGGCAACATTCTGGATTTATACCCCACACAGCTAAAGCGTACCGTGATATCTCCGTCACTTTCTTCCGGAATCCAGTGAAAATTACCGTTTTCATCCGTGGATGTTCCGGATGTTTTTCCTACCAGGATAAGATGCGCAAAGGGAACCGGTTCGCCGGTATCTTCATTCAGCACACTTCCCGTAACGGCCTTTTCCTGGGCCAGTATCCCGCATGAAAAGAGCAATAAGGTATACAGAAAGTGTTTCACTGCGTATTTACAGAAGTTTATTATTTAGTTTTCGCAATTTTATGCCGGTAAGCACCTTTTTGGTATAGAGTGGAAAATCGGCATTCAAAAGCCAGCCAAAATATCCCGGTTCTTTTTCCAGAATTTCTTCTACAAGCCTTCCTTTATGTTTGCCGAAAGAAAAGACTTCCACACCTTCTTCGTTATAAGTAATATAACCGGCAAAATCGGCAGTCTGTTTCCGGGTAGTGAATTCAGAAAGGAATTTTATGTCGTTCTGCAATTCTTCATACCGGTCGAGCTGTGATTTCAATACCTCGTAAGTAGCCGTGGTGTCCGCTTCGGCAGAGTGCGCATTATCCAGGTTTTTATCGCAGTAAAATTTATATGCTGCTTCCAGGGTGCGTTTTTCCATTGTATGGAAGATCGTCTGTACATCCACTGCCAGGCGGTTTTTCATATCAAAATCCACTTCGGCACGCAACATTTCTTCCGCCAGAAGGGGGATATCGAAACGATTGGAATTATACCCGGCCAGATCACTGTCTTTGATCATATTATATATCTCCCGGGACAATTGTTTGAATGTGGGTTCGTCTGCTACTTTTTCGTCAGTAATACCGTGAATTGCCGTTGAGTGTTCCGGTATGGGCATCTCCGGGTTCACCAACCAGGTTCTGCTCTCCTTATTGCCGTTAGGATATACCTTTAGTACAGATATTTCCACAATCCGGTCTTTGGCCACTTCGGTCCCGGTAGTCTCCAGGTCAAAAAAACAAATAGGTCTGGTAAGTTTAAGTTCCATTATAAAAATTTCGAGTCTTTAAATTACGGTAAATATACTGATTGCAAAAGAAAACCCCGAACAATGCCGGGGTTTTTTAATATCATCTCCTTAGTACATGACAAAAATCGGTTTTACACAATTTGATCGGAAAATCAGTTTAACCCCGACCCTAAAGGGAGCCTGATTTTCCTCGTCCCGATATGTATCGGGATGCTCCCCCGCCTTTGCCGGCAGGCAGGCTTTAGAGTTGGGGCAACAATCCCGAAAGCTTTCGGGAGAGAAATTATCCAAATTCAATTTTTGTCATATACTAAAATTCATCTCTGTAATTAATTACAACAGGAACGTACGGATGTATGTCTCTGTAATTTATATTGTCCTTTCTAAATCCCAGGTTTCCAGATAGTCGGCCACCCGCTTTACAAACATCCCTCCCAGGGCACCGTCCACCACCCTGTGATCATAGCTGTGCGACAGGAACATCCTGTGCCGTATCCCTATAAAATCACCTTCGGGAGTTTCTATTACCGCGGGTACTTTCCGGATGGCGCCGAGGGCCAGTATACCTACCTGGGGTTGGTTGATTATGGGAGTTCCCATAATACTTCCGAAAGTCCCCACATTGGTTACGGTATAGGTGCCGTCCTGTACTTCGTCCGGTTTCAGTTTGTTTTGCCTTGCTCTCCCCGCCAGGTCATTTACCTTTCTGGCCAGCCCTACGAGATTCAGCTGATCGGCATTGCGGATAACAGGCACTATGAGATTACCACTGGGCAGGGCTGCCGCCATTCCCAGGTTTATATTTTTCTTTTTAATGATTTTATCTCCCTCCACAGAAATATTCATCATCGGGAAATCGCGAAGGGCCCTGGCAACCGCTTCCATAAAAATAGGCGTGAAGGTCAGTTTTTCTCCTTCCCGTTTTTCAAACTCATTTTTCTTCTTATTACGCCAGCTTACAATATTGGTAACATCTACCTCTACAAAACTCTGTACATGAGCGGATGTCTGTACGCTTTGCATCATATGGTGTGAGATCAGTTTGCGCATACGGTCCATTTCTATGATCTCATCTTCCCCGCTGCTTATGGCAACCTGTGGCGCTGCCTGTACGGGTTTGGTTTTCCCCGAATTTCCGGTTACCGGAACAACCTTCTCTGCAGTTTGTTCCTGCGTACTGCGGTTTTCCAGGTAGCCCAGAATATCATTTTTGGTCACCCTGCCATCTTTCCCGGTGCCGGAAACCCTCTCCAGTTCCTCCAGGGATATACCCTCTTCTTTTGCTATGTTTTTAACCAGGGGAGAATAAAATCTTTCGGAAGCGGAAAAATCCGCCGGTTCGGCTATTGCAGGCGCTGCCGTTTCTTTAGCGGCTTCGAAAGTCTTTTCCACTTCTGCTACGGCAACTTCCGCAAACTCTTCCTTAACTTCTTCTTTTTCAGTAATACCGCCTTCTCCTTCTGTTTCTATTATGGCAATGACCTCTCCCACCTGAACCACATCATCCACGTCAAAACGTTTTTCCAAAAGCACCCCTTCTACTTCACTGGGCACTTCGGAATCCACTTTATCCGTAGCGATCTCTAAAACTGCCTCATCCATTTCAATGGTATCCCCGACTTCTTTGAGCCATGATGTTATCGTTGCTTCCGCAACACTTTCTCCCATTTTGGGCAATTTAAGTTCAAATTTTGCCATATTTATATTTTAAAGATGCCTTATCGTTTTTCGGTTGCGAAATTAATCAAAAAAACCGTTTTTTACTGAAAATAAACTGTTTTATTTTCTTTCAATCCCTGATTCCCCTCACATTCTTTCCCGGTTTATCCCTTCAAGGAATTCTCAAACGGAATGCGGTGCAATATACTGCGTCCCAGGGTAATCTCATCCGCGTATTCCAATTCATCGCCGACGGCTATACCCCTGGCGATCGTAGAAGTCATTACGTCATAGGGTTCTATCTGCTTATAGATATAAAAATTAGTGGTATCTCCTTCCATTGTAGAACTCAAGGCAAATATCACCTCCCTGACCTTTCCTTCTTTCACCTTATTTATTAACGTGGAAATGTTTAGATTATTCGGTCCCACTCCGTCCAAAGGAGATATTTTTCCTCCCAAAACATGATACAGCCCCTTGTACTGGCTGGTATTCTCTATAGCCATGACATCGCGGATATCTTCAACCACACAAACCAGGGATTCGTCCCGTTTAGGGCTAGCACATAGCTCACAAAGGTCCGTATCCGAAATATTATGACAGTTCCTGCAATACTTCACCTCGTTTCTCAGGCTGTGAAGGGCTAAGGCCAGCCTTTCTGTCTGTTCTGCAGGTTGCCGTAACAAATGCAATACAAGCCGCAAGGCCGTACGCTTACCTATACCGGGAAGCTGCGACATTTCCCGTACCGCATTTTCCAATAGTTTAGAGGAGAATTCCATACCCGCAAAAATACGAAATTCAGGGTAGAATTAACAGGATTGGATGCCGATTGTTTTTTGATGTCACGGATATTTCCGGTTGTTAGTTTCTATCCGGATACCACAAGGACCTGCCCCCTGATCCCTTTTAAAAAATATCCTGTCAATTACAATTACCTGCTCTCCACCCGGAGCAACTCCGAACTCATCAACTCCAAAACCTCCGGACTTCCGAAACCATTCTTTTTCGTACTTTCGTCACCGGAAAAAATTCGATTTCTTTTATGCAACCGACATATATACTCCTCATCATTGCAGCCTACTTCGGACTACTTATTCTCATATCTTATCTTACCGGGAAAGGTGGTGACAACAATGAAACTTTTTTCAAGGCAAAACGACAATCGCCCTGGTATGTGGTAGCGTTCGGAATGATAGGGGCTTCATTGAGCGGGGTTACTTTTATTTCCGTACCGGGATGGGTAGAGGCATCTCAATTCAGTTATATGCAGGTGGTTTTCGGGTATATCCTCGGGTACCTGATCATAGGAACAGTCCTCCTTCCTCTCTATTACCGGTTAAACCTCACCTCCATATACGCCTACCTCGGCGAGCGTTTTGGTAATAACAGTTATAAAACGGGAGCTTCTTTTTTTCTTATATCGCGGGTCGTAGGCGCCAGTTTCCGCTTATTCCTGATCGCCAATGTACTGCAGGTAATCCTTTTTAACGAAATGGGCATCCCTTTCTGGGTAACGGTTACCCTGACCATTGCTCTCATATGGCTGTACACCTTTAAATCGGGCATAAAAACCATTGTCTGGACAGATACGCTGCAAACCCTGTTTATGCTTATTGCCGTAGGGGTGGCCACGTATTCCGTTTACCAGGACCTCGCCATAGGCGACATAGGGGTCATCAGGTATTTATCGCAGAGTGAGTTTTCCAGAATGTTCTTTTTTGACGACTTCAAAAGCGCCGATTATTTCTGGAAACAGTTTTTCTCCGGGGCTTTCATTGCCGTGGTAATGACCGGGCTCGACCAGGATATGATGCAGAAAAACCTTACCTGTAAAAGCCTGAAAGACGCCCAGAAAAACATGTTCTGGTTTACCATAGTTCTCACCGTAGTAAACTTTTTCTTTCTCTCTCTTGGTCTTCTCCTTACTGTCTATGCACAACAAAACGGTATCGATGCCCACAAAGACGATCTGTTTCCGGTGCTTGCCAAAAACTATCTGGGTACGGGAGTGTTTGTTTTCTTCCTCATAGGCCTCATTGCCGCCGCTTACAGCAGTGCGGACAGCGCCCTGACATCGCTGACCACTTCTTTTAGTGTGGATATCCTGGATATAGAGAAAAGATATGATGAGAAAAAACAGGTCCGTATCCGTAAAAGGGTGCATATTCTTACCTCCCTGGTACTGATACTGGTGATCATAACATTCAAATACATTATAAAGAACGAAAGCGTTATTGCCAAACTCTTTGTATTTGCAGGATATACATACGGCCCGCTACTCGGCCTGTACAGTTTCGGACTTTTTACCAGGTGGCGAGTACGGGATGAACTGGTCCCTGTCGTGGCCATCCTCTCCCCTATTCTATCTTATGTAATTGCAGATCGCATGCAGGTGTGGTTCGGATTTGAATTCGGGTTCATTATACTCATACTGAACGGGTTCCTCACTTTTTGCGGCCTTGTATTCCTCATCAAAAAGGACCCCGGGAAACATTTTCCCGTTTCGTAACCGTCAAACTCCGAATTCGAAGAACAGGCAAGGAAAGCCGCCCGGATTTTCAATAAAAGGGAACAGGTCATTAACAGTTTTCACACCGAAGGTAATCACCCCACCGTAAGCATCTCCTACACAGGAATCCCGGCCCGTGATTTGCCTAACGGATTGAAGAAAGGTGACATCGTAAAATTGAACGGGAAATCCGTTTTTACCTTGCGGGAAGGAAAAATAATACACCTGAGAGATGAGAGCTAGAAACTACCAGAGCCAATGGCACTTTTATAAGCTACTGATAACATAGCAATTAAAGATACTTCTCCATGCTTTCACCTTCACTTTCGGGCGATTATTTTAAACACATGCTTATATTGCACGCGTGCTTACTTCCCCTTATCTTTGCACCTTAAAACTAAAAATTAATGATTGAGATTACCTTACCCGACGGATCTGTAAAGGAGTTTCCTGAAAACTCCACTCCTATGGACGTTGCCAGAAGCATCAGCGAAGGTTTGGCGCGCAACGTTATTTCTGCAAGTTTTAACGGTACAACAGTGGAAACGGCAACCCCCCTGACCACAAATGGTAATCTCGTATTGTATACCTGGAATGATGATGCAGGTAAAAAAGCTTTCTGGCACTCCACCGCACACGTACTGGCACAGGCCCTGGAAGAGCTTTATCCCGGAGTAAAACTCACCATAGGTCCTGCAATAGATAATGGCTTTTACTATGATGTAGACCTCGGGGACAAAACCATCTCTGACAAGGATTTCTCTGACATCGAAAAGAAAATGCTGGAAATCGCAAGGGGAAAATACGATTATAAAATGCGTTCGATCACCAAAACCGAAGCGCTGGACTATTATAAAAAACAAGATAATGAGTATAAAGTAGAGCTCATCGAAAATCTGGAGGACGGCACCATTACTTTTTGTGACCACTCCACATTTTCCGATCTCTGCCGTGGCGGGCATATTCCGAATACCGGAATTATCAAGGCTGTAAAACTGCTCAACATCGCCGGTGCATACTGGAGAGGGAACGAAAATAACAAACAGCTCACCAGGATCTACGGTATCTCTTTCCCGAAGCAAAAAGACCTGACGGAATATCTTCACCTTCTGGAAGAAGCCAAAAAAAGAGATCACAGAAAACTCGGAAAAGAACTGGAACTGTTCACCTTTTCGCAGAAGGTCGGACAGGGATTGCCATTATGGTTACCCAAAGGTGCCGCTTTACGTGAACGCCTGGAAAATTTCCTCAAAAAGGCACAGAAAAAAGCCGGATATGAGCAGGTGGTATCTCCGCATATCGGACAAAAAGAACTGTATATAACTTCCGGGCACTATGCCAAATACGGGGAAGACAGTTTTCAGCCTATTCACACTCCTCATGAAGGTGAAGAATTTTTGCTGAAACCTATGAACTGTCCGCATCACTGCGAAATATATAATGCAAGGCCATGGAGTTATAAAGAACTCCCGAAAAGATATGCGGAGTTCGGAACGGTATATCGGTACGAACAAAGCGGCGAATTACACGGGCTCACCAGGGTAAGAGGTTTTACCCAGGACGATGCGCATATTTTCTGTACACCCGATCAGCTCGATGACGAATTCAAGAGTGTCATTGACCTGGTACTTTATGTTTTCGGTTCTCTAGGTTTTGAGAATTTCACTGCCCAGGTGTCGCTTCGCGATCCGGAAGCTCCGGAAAAATACATAGGTACTAACGAAAACTGGGAGAAGGCGGAAAATGCCATTCTAAACGCAGCAAAAGAAAAAGGGCTTAATTTTGTTATAGAAACAGGAGAAGCCGCTTTTTATGGCCCCAAGCTGGATTTTATGGTAAAAGACGCCCTTGGAAGAAGCTGGCAATTAGGCACTATACAGGTAGATTACAACCTGCCGGAACGCTTTGATCTTTCCTATAAAGGCAGCGATAACGAATTGCACCGCCCGGTAATGATCCACAGGGCCCCTTTCGGCAGTATAGAACGCTTTGTGGCCATACTTTTAGAGCATACCGCGGGGAATTTCCCGCTATGGCTGATGCCCGAACAGGCTATCATACTCTCTATCAGTGAGAAATATGAAAAATATGCCGAAAAAGTTTTAAATGTATTAGAAAATTACGAAATTCGCGCCCTGGTAGATCACCGAAATGAGACCATCGGCAAGAAGATAAGGGAAGCTGAAATGAAAAAAATCCCTTATATGCTCATTGTTGGTGAAAACGAAGAAAAAGAAGGCACCATCTCGGTTAGAAAGCACGGTGAAGGTGACATAGGGACCATCACGGTGGATGCATTCGCCAAAATAGTAGAAAACGAAATAAACCGAACTTTAAAACAATTTTAAAACGAAGTTTAATTAAAAATCTGTAGGCCATAGCAATTAAAAGAAGATTCAACAGAAACCGTCCGAACCAAAGAGAGGACAAAAATCCGCACCGTACCAACAGGGATATCCGTGTACCGGAAGTTCGCCTGGTAGGAGATAATGTGGAAGTAGGCATATACCCAACCAAAGAGGCCCTGGCCAAAGCCGAAGAGCTTGGACTGGATCTGGTTGAAATTTCACCTAAAGCTGCCCCCCCTGTTTGTAAGATCACGGATTATAAAAAATTCCTTTACGAACAGAAAAAACGCGAAAAGGCTTTAAAGGCAAAAGCTACCAAGATAATAGTTAAGGAAATTCGTTTTGGCCCCCAAACCGACGAACACGACTACGAGTTCAAAAAGAAACACGGAGAAAAATTCCTGAAAGACGGCGCCAAACTAAAGGCATACGTTTTCTTTAAAGGACGTTCTATCGTGTATAAGGACCAGGGAGAGATTTTGCTTCTCCGCCTGGCGCAGGACCTGGAAGAGTACGGAAAGGTAGAACAAATGCCTAAACTGGAAGGTAAACGAATGACCATGTTTATCGCTCCGAAGAAAAGTAAGAAATAAGCGAAATAATCAAAATAATTTAGGAATTATGCCTAAGATGAAAACCAAATCCAGTGCCAAAAAGCGTTTTAAGCTTACAGGCTCCGGAAAAATTAAAAGAAAGCACGCTTTTAAAAGCCACATTCTGACAAAGAAAAGCAAAAAGCGTAAGCTCGCGTTAACACACAGTACCCTGGTACACGAAAATGATGTTAACAGCATTAAAGAACAATTGCGATTAAAATAATTGTTCTTTACGGTTCGTATTATTGTATAACCCTGGAGTAAGGCAAAATAGATTGGAGATATTAGATTTCAGATTTAATAGGACAGCTATTTTAAAAGTGCCGGTTGACGGACGCCTGCTACAAAAAACAAAAAATTATGCCAAGATCAGTAAATTCAGTAGCATCAAGAGCCCGCAGAAAAAAAATAATGAAGCAGGCAAGAGGCTACTACGGAAGACGTAAAAACGTTTGGACCGTTGCCAAAAATGCAGTTGAAAAAGCAATGCTGTACTCGTACAGAGACCGCAGAAACAAAAAGAGGAGTTTCCGTGCTTTGTGGATCACCCGTATCAATGCAGGTGCCAGATTACACGGATTGTCTTACTCTCAGTTTATGGGTAAAGTTAAAGCCAATGACATCGAACTAAACCGTAAGGTTTTAGCCGACCTGGCCATGAACCACCCGGAAGCTTTCAAGGCAGTTGTAGACAAAGTAAAATAAACGTTTATTAACATATTTCGCTTATTGAAATCCGGCCAAATGGCCGGATTTTTTTATTGTCGGTTATTCCTCTCCTCCTCCGTTTTAAAGACAGTTTTTATGGATTCCGGAATCGGGAGTTCTGGAATCGTAGTGGATGGGTATAAAAGCTAAAACATTAGTGTATCTGCGGCAAACCAAACATTGACCTTCCCCCATACCTTTAATTTCTGATCCAGTGTTCTGCCTATATTTCTCATTACCGGAAATAACAGGCATTTAACAATCATAACACCTATTATCCTTACCTTTGGGGCTTAAAAATGCTATAATGAATTTATCAGAAGTAAAACTAATAGCCACCGATATGGATGGCACACTACTGAACTCGGAAAGCCGTGTAAGTGACAGGTTTTTCGAACTCTTCGAAGAACTCAAACAACACCATATACATTTTGTCGCTGCCAGCGGGCGCCAATATCACAGTATCGCAGACAAACTTCTTCCTATAAAGGATGATATCACCATTATCGCGGAAAACGGCGCCATAGCAAAACAAAGGGACGAAGAACTCCTGGTAACCCCGCTTCCCGTATCGGTAGTAAAAAATACCGTTTCACTCGTCCGGCCCCTGGAAGATGCCTACATTGTCATCTGCGGAAGGGACCAGGCCTACATTGAAACGAACAACATCGCTTTTCACGATATGTTCCGCGAATATTATCACGAATACACCAAAGTACCGGACCTCAACGACATTAAGGGCGACGAATTCCTTAAAATAGCCATCTACAGCTTCGGAGGTTCTGAAAAAAATATATATCCCCACGTCCGTCACCTTGAGGAAACCCTGCAGGTAAAAGTATCCGGCGAATACTGGCTCGACATTTCCAGTCCGGATGCCAATAAAGGTCACGCACTGAAACTTCTTCAGGAAAAACTCAACGTAACCAAAGAGGAAACACTGGTTTTCGGCGACTACAACAACGACCTGGAAATGATGGAACAGGCATATTTCAGCTATGCCATGGAAAACGCACATCCGAATGTACTGAACGCCGCCCGGTACAAAACGCTCAGCAATGACAACAACGGCGTGGAACACATCCTGGAAAAACTCCTGGAAGCAAAAAAAATGGCAGTATCCGGGCGATAATAGCCTTCGTCACACCCCGAAAGCGGTTATTACAATACTCCGACTCCCCCCGTAGTTACGGTGTTCACAAAGGTAAATCCCCTGCCATGTACCGAGGTTCGGCCTCCCGGCACTGATAGGTACCTGGACTGAGCTTCCCATGAGCGATGCTTTGATGTGGGCAGGCATATCGTCCGGCCCTTCCTGGGTGTGTACATAATAAGGCTCGTTTTCCGGCACTGCAGCGTTCATAAAACGCTCAAAATCTTTCCGTACAGAAGGGTCTGCATTTTCGTTAATGGTCAGGCCCGCAGAAGTATGTTTTATAAAAACCTGCAATTGTCCTATCTGTATATCCCGTATTTGGGGAACAGCATTCAGTATCTCCTGTGTAACCAGGTGGAATCCTCTTTTCCTCGGCTTAAGCTGTATTTCTTCCTGTAAAAAGAGCATAAGTATATTGTAATTTTAGAATGAATGATTCGCCTGCAAAACGAGATCAGGTTTTTTGTTTCTTTTTCTTTGCCGCGGGAAACAGAATATTATTAAGTATAAGCCGGTACCCGGGAGAATTCGGGTGTAGCTCCAGTTCTGTTTTAGGATCCCCTACCCTGTGCTGATAATCTTCCGGATCATGCCCTCCGTAAAAGGTAAAAAAACCTTTCCCTTTTACCCCATGGATATAACGAGCTTCCCCGTTGGCCTTGTTCTCTCCCAGGATCAATACGGGCGATTTGATCTCGTTTCCGTTAAAACTGGTGGTCTGCCCCATAAAACCCTTGATGAGTGCCGTATGGTTCTGGCAAAGCATCGTAGGCACCGGATCCCACTTAGCCGAAAATTCCATGAGCGTGAAATAATCTACTTCCTTGGCTATTCTCCGCCGTTCCGTCATATCTATAGAAGAAAACTCATAGACATTAGGATCGCGCTCCAGGGTAAAGCCCGTAAAAGCAAGCGTCTTATCGTAATTTATCTTAGACTGGTAATCAGGATCGGAAGGATCTCCGTCAAACATGGGCTCACATATATCAACTCCTTCCGCGGATAGTGCTATGTCAAAACTATCGGTAGCAGAGCACATGGCAAACATAAATCCGCCTCCCACAACAAAATCGCGTATTTTCATGGCTACGGCCAGTTTGGAATCGGACACCTTATCAAAGCCCAGTCTGGCTGCGCGTTCTTCTGCTTCCTTCTTTTGCTGTATGTACCAGGGCGCCATTTTATATGCCCTGTAGAATTTTCCGTACTGGCCGGTAAAATCCTCGTGGTGCAGGTGCAGCCAATCGTACATCAGTAATTTATCTGCGAGTACTTCTTCGTCATAAACCACATCGTACGGGATTTCGGCATAGGTAAGGACCATAGTCACGGCATCATCCCACGGCGGATTGTCTTTCGGGGAGTAGACCACCACTTTCGGCGCTTTTTCCAATACTACCGCCTCCTGGTTTTTGGCTGGACTGCTTATCTCCTGAAGAATGCTTTCTGCTTTGGCATCGGACAGGACCTCATAGGACACTCCCCGTATGGTGCATTCCTTCCGTATCTCTTCCGTGTCGGGTAAAAGAAAGGAACCTCCGCGATAATTGAGCAGCCACTGTACTTTAAAACTCTCCGACAGCGTCCAATAGGCTATTCCGTATGCCTTGAGGTGGTTTTTCTGATATTCCGCATCCATGGGTATCAGCACATGTGAAGCGCGAGCAGACATGCTGCATATCAAAAGGGCAAGGGTAAACAACAACCTGTAAACGGATAAGCCAAAACGCATAATAAAAGGTTTAGCTTCAAAGTTACGGAAAACGTTTGGAAATTTTACCGGGAAGACACCGGGCGTTAAAAACAACGTGTTCCGGATGTTAACTGTAACAACACCCGGAACACACTGTCTTTTATTTTATATTTATCTCCCTTTTTAGAACGGTACGTCGCTGTCATCATCAGGTGCCGGACCTTCGTTCATCGAACTTCCGAAAGCGTCTTCCGCACTCGGAAGGGCCCCTGGATTAAAGCCGTCATCTTCGGAAGCGTTCATTTTAGACTGGAATTCAAACGGAGAGTCAAAATCGTCCAGGTTATCGAACTTACCGAGGTGCCCGATAAATTTCAGGCGGATATTCTCCAATCCACCGTTACGGTGTTTGGCCACGATAAATTCTCCCTGTCCCTGGGTAGGTGTACGCTCTTCATCGTCCCATTCCTCTATTTTATAATATTCCGGACGGTAGATAAAGGCCACGATATCCGCATCCTGTTCAATCGCCCCGGATTCCCTGAGGTCGGAAAGCAGGGGGCGCTTACTGCCTCCACGGGTTTCCACCGCACGGGAAAGCTGTGACAGGGCAATAACGGGTACATCCAGTTCTTTTGCCAGCGCCTTGAGGTTCCTGGATATGGTAGATATTTCCTGTTCGCGGTTTCCTCCTTTCTGTGTTCCCCCGGCAGTCATGAGCTGAAGGTAATCGATAATGATCATCCGGATACCGTGCTGCGACGCAAGCCGTCTGGCTTTCGCCCTGAGGTCGAATATTGATAACGACGGGGTGTCATCAATAAACAAAGGTGCTTTTTCCAGGGATTTCACCTTTACGTTAAGCTGCTCCCATTCATGTTTTTCCAGTTTTCCGGTACGCAGTTTCTCCGAGGACAGACCGGTCTCGGAAGAAATAAGACGCGTAATGAGCTGTACGGAAGACATCTCCAGGGAAAAGAAAGCCACGGGAATATCTGAATTTACTGCAATGTTCCGGGCCATGGACAGGGTTAATGCGGTTTTTCCCATACCCGGACGTGCCGCAACGATAATAAGGTCACTGGGCTGCCATCCGGAGGTAAGCTTATCGAGCCTGTCAAATCCGGAAGGAATACCGCTAAGTCCTTCTTTATTGGATATTTCCTCAATCTTCTTCTTGGCCTGCATGACAAGACTTTGTGCTGTTTCCGAAGATTTTTTAATGTTACCTTGTGTTACTTCGTACAACTTGGCTTCCGCACTGTCAAGGAGGTCGAAAACATCGGTAGTCTCATCGTATGCTTCCTCTATGATCTCCGAAGATATTTTAATAAGGCTCCTCTGAATAAATTTTTGCAGGATAATACGTGCGTGAAATTCAATATGCGCAGAAGAAGATACTTTCTGTGTGAGTTGTATAAGATAGTAATCTCCTCCTATCTGTTCGAGTTTACCGTCTTTTTTTAACTGTGAAGATACGGTCAGCAAATCTATGGGTTCCGTATTCTCAAACAGTTTTACGACGGCTTCATATATTGACCTGTGTGCTTCCTTGTAAAAGGCGTCGGGATGTAAAATATCTATCACGGCATCCACTCCTTTCTTATCGATCATCATAGCGCCGAGCACCACTTCTTCCAATTCCAGGGCCTGGGGAGGTATCTTTCCCTTTTCCAGGGATATTATTCCGGATCTGCCCGAACTTACGGGCGCTTTTTCAATTTTAATTCCTGACACAGGGCCTGTTTTTTCCATAAACGCGAATGTAGAAAATGCTGTTTTAACTATTAAATAATAAGGCTACTTAATATTAACTCTTCGTTAACATTTAAGCTGTTAACAAGTTACGACTTTATGTTCATAATGTAAAAAAAACCGAAGTTCACTACTTCGGTTCATATCCTTATCCCCTGGAAAAGGGATTATAACGGTTGATAGTTTAGACGAGTTAATTTTTAAATACCCCCATGTTGGCGTATTTCTCCATACGTTCTTCCACGAGTTCTTCCGGGGAAAGTTTTTTCAGCTCTTCGTAGTTCTCAATAATGACCTGGGCAACGGTTTTAAAAGTGGTTTCCCTGTCAGAATGCGCTCCCCCGAGCGGCTCTTTTATAATATCGTCTACCAGGTGTAGTTTTTTCATGTCTTTGGCAGTAAGCTTCAATGCTTCAGCCGCCTGTTCTTTATATTCCCAGCTACGCCATAAGATGGAAGAGCACGATTCGGGAGATATCACGGAATACCATGTATTCTCCAGCATAAGCACCCTGTCCCCGACACCGATCCCGAGGGCTCCACCGGAAGCACCTTCTCCGATGATAACAACAATCACGGGGACTTTAAGGCGGGTCATTTCCATAATATTCCTGGCGATAGCCTCTCCCTGTCCTCTTTCTTCTGCCTCAATTCCGGGATAAGCACCGGGGGTATCGACCAGGCAAACGACCGGAACCCTGAATTTTTCCGCCATTTTCATTAGCCGGAGGGCTTTGCGATATCCTTCCGGATTGGCCATACCAAAGTTCCTGTACTGCCTTGTTTTGGTATTGTATCCTTTTTGCTGACCTACGATCATAAAACTCTGACCGTCAATTTTGCCAAGACCTCCTATCATAGCCTTATCGTCCTTCACGGTACGGTCGCCATGCAGTTCCAGAAAAGTGTCCCCGCATATGGCCCTTACATAATCGAGCGTATAAGGCCTTGAAGGGTGACGTGACAACTGAACGCGTTGCCAGGCCGTAAGGTTCTTGTATATCTCTTTTTTGGTTTGTGCAAGCTTCTTGTCTATTTGTTTGCAGGTCTCGGTTACATCCACATCGCTCTCTTCCCCGATAACCCTGCACTTGGATAGTTGTTCCTCTAGTTCTTTAATAGGTAATTCAAAATCCAAATATTCCATTATCAACTAAATTTTTATTCGATTCAGCCTACAAACTTACGGATTTTTTCGTGTACAATTTACGGGCGAATCATTATTTCTATCTCTTAACATATTCCCACATCGCGGGAACTATCTATGTCGTTACCCGGGCCGCCCGGTCTCCGCTTCTTTGTACCTTCCCTGTGTTTTAACACCCCGTTGGCCAGCACGGTAGCCAGAATAACTATGGCTCCGAGATAAAATTCGGAGCTCATTTTCTCACTGTCTCCCAGGATCATAAAGGCCAACAATATACCGTAGACCGGTTCCATATTAATAGTCAGCATCACCGTATAGGGGCTTATATATTTCATAACCTTGACCGAAGAGATCAGGGCATAAGCCGTACAAACCGAAGCCAGTACAAAGAGATATAGCCAGTCGCGGGAAGCAAGTTTGAAAAAATCCCCGGTAAAGACCTCTCCTGCCATAAAGAGGGAAAGAAAACCGACCCCACTGAGCAATTCATAAAAAGAAATCACAGACGGGCGGTACTGTTTTACAAACTTTCCGTTCAGGAGCGAAAATACGGAAGACAATAAAGCGGCAATGAGGGCAAGTATAATTCCTTCCATATAGGATGATTCTACCTTAAAAATGAGGTATAGTCCGAGTATAACCACCAGTCCCAGGACAATTTCGTACCATATGACCTTTCGTTTGTACCATATGGGCTCCAGGATGGAGGTGAAAAGTGCGCCCGTAGATATCATCGCCAGAGTTACGGATACATTAGAGACTTTAACCGCCTTAAAAAAGGCCACCCAGTGCAGGGCCAGTACAATACCCGCAAGTATAAAGGCAAGCATTGTTTTTCCCGGCACCCGCAGGGAAAAACCACTATACGTTATATACCCGCCGACAAAAAAGGTTGCCATAAACATCCTGTGCCATACCAGCGGAATGGCATCAATAGAGATCAGGGCCCCCAGTACTGCCGTAAACCCCCAGATAAATACTATAAAATGCAGGTGGAGGTAGTTTTTCTGATTATTGTTTAGCATTGTTCAGCAGATAGATGGCCAGTATTCCGAATAAAATATTGGGTAAGGCTGCCGCAAGCATCGGAGAAAAGCCCGATTGCTCTGCCATGGCACCGAATATCCTGTCAAAAAATATAAAAATAAAGGCCAGCGCGATCCCAAGGGCGAGATTGATCCCCATTCCTCCCCGCTTTTTCTTGGAAGATACGGCTACCGCAATAATGGTAAGTATAAATGCCGACACCGGAAGTCCCCATCTTTTGTACTTAACCAGGAGATAGGTATTAATGTTGGACGACCCTTTCCTTCGCTCTTTATCGATAAATTTATTCAGTTCGAAAAGATTCTTGGTCTCCGCAATATACGATACCGGGGTCAGGTCATCGAGTTTAAAGGAAAAAACAGTATCCAGCCGGCTTTCCTTTTGTAAAACATCATCGGTTTCTCCTATTTTCCGCTTTAGATAGGAAGACAACCTGTAGGTACTGTCTTTTTCAATCCACCGGATGTTCCGGGCAGATATCTTATATATAAGCTGTTCGCCTTCAAAATGCTCTAATGTGAAGTTATATCCTATCTTATTTCGCGGGTCAAAGCTACTCACGTAGATATAATCGTTATCGTTGATCTGGTTATAGAGGTTTGTGGTTTCCCGGTCCTGTTTTCCTTTTTTCAGGTATTTGTAATAGAATTCCTTATAACCTTTGCTGGCTGAAGGCACAATAAACATCCCCATAACAAAGGCCATTACGGCCACAAGAGCCGCCCCCACAATATACGGACGGAGAAAACGGGTGTAAGGCACTCCTGAACTCAATATGGCGGTTATCTCGGTATTATTGGCCAGCTTGGAGGTAAACCATATGATAGAGAGAAAGAGAAATATGGGAAACAACAGGTTGGCAAAATAAAAAGTGAAGTTTATGTAATATATCACAATCTCCGAAGTAGGCGCTTCCTGTTCGATCATTTTCCCTACTTTTTCCGAGAGGTCTATCATAATCCCTATGGGAATAAAAAGCAGGAGCATTACCGTAAAGGTTCCGAGATACCTTTTAATAATATACCAATCTAATATTTTCACTATACCTATATATTATTTTTCCATTACACTAAAGCCTATGTCCCAACTTTGGCACCATGACGTTTTTCCAGGCATAAAAATCCCCAGCGATAATATGCTTCCGCGCTTCACGCACCAACCAGAGATAAAATCCGAGGTTATGTATGGTAGCAATTTGTTTGCCAAGATACTCATTTGCCGCAAAAAGATGCCGCAAATACGCTTTGGAATACTGGGTATCTGCAAAAGTAATCCCCATTTCATCCACCGGGGAAAAATCGTCTTCCCACTTTTTGTTCTTTATATTGATGATGCCATTAGCCGTAAACAGCATTCCGTTACGCGCATTCCGGGTTGGCATTACACAATCGAACATATCCACACCCAATGCAATATTTTCGAGAATATTCACCGGTGTCCCTACCCCCATCAGGTAGCGGGGTTTGTCTTCGGGCAGGATGTTGCAAACCACTTCGGTCATGGCGTACATTTCTTCAGCCGGTTCTCCTACGGACAATCCCCCTATGGCATTCCCTTCTGCTCCGACCCCGGCGATATACTCCGCCGACTGCTCCCGGAGATCTTTGTAAACCGATCCCTGAACAATCGGGAATAAAGACTGACCATAACCGTATTTTTCGGGTACTTTCTCCAGGTGTCCCACACAGCGATCGAGCCACCGGTGAGTCATATGCATGGAACGCTGTGCATAACGGTAATCACACGGATACGGGGTACATTCGTCAAAAGCCATAATAATATCGGCCCCGATACTCCGCTGTATTTCCATAACTCTTTCCGGGGAGAAAAAGTGATACGACCCGTCTATGTGCGACTTGAACTTAACACCTTCTTCCTTTATTTTCCTGTTAGCCGACAGGGAATATACCTGGTATCCGCCACTATCGGTGAGTATGTTCCTCTCCCACCCCATAAATTTGTGCAGGCCCCCGGCTTTTTCCAGAATAACTGTCTGCGGACGGAGATAAAGGTGATAGGTATTTCCCAGGATGATATCCGGGTTAATATCTTCCCGCAATTCTCTCTGGTGTACTCCTTTTACGGATGCCACAGTACCCACAGGCATA
This sequence comes from Sinomicrobium halophytocola, assembly GCF_052983395.1. Taxonomy (NCBI): domain Bacteria; kingdom Pseudomonadati; phylum Bacteroidota; class Flavobacteriia; order Flavobacteriales; family Flavobacteriaceae; genus Sinomicrobium; species Sinomicrobium halophytocola. The sequence goes on along the minus strand of NZ_JBRKIT010000031.1, from coordinate 73,391 downwards.
AAAATGGGAGTTTCGATAACCCCGTGCCCTGCATGGATCTTCCCTGCCCTGGCCTTACTGGCAGGATCGTTTGCTTGTAACTCGAACTTCATAAAAAATATCAATCAGTCGGCAAAGATAGGAATATTTTAAAGTTGGAAGCACGAAGCTGGAAGCACGAAGTCTTGGCATACAAACTCCTGACTTCATGCTTCCAGCTTCGTACTTCAGGCTTCGCACTTCCATCCAAATCCAACAAATTATTTGTGAAACCCTGAAAACTAACACGGAAAACTTTTGGGGGAAGCTTATTTTAAGTTTATTTTTGCCAGCGAATAATTTCAACTATTAAAAATGTCTAATATTCAACAACTAAACGACTTAGCAACACAGGTTCGCAGGGATATTTTGCGGATGGTTCACAAGGTTAATTCCGGCCACCCGGGAGGATCCCTGGGATGTACAGAATTTTTCGTGACCCTGTACAACGAGATCATGGAACTGAAAGACGAATTTGATATGGATGGCACAGGAGAAGATCTCTTCTTTCTTTCCAACGGGCATATTTCTCCAGTATTCTATAGCGTACTTGCACGAAAAGGGTACTTTCCGGTAGAAGAGCTCGACACTTTCCGGGTGATCGATTCCCGTCTTCAGGGGCATCCTACAACACATGAAGGCCTGCCGGGCATACGTGTAGCTTCAGGTTCTCTCGGACAGGGGATGTCCGTAGCCATTGGGGCCGCGCTTGCAAAAAAACTAAACAAAGACAATCATCTGGTATACAGCCTGCACGGTGATGGCGAATTACAGGAAGGACAAAACTGGGAAGCCATCATGTACGCCGCGGCTTACAAAGTGGACAACTATATCGCAACTGTAGATTACAATGGCCAGCAGATAGACGGCGCTACGGATGATGTGCTCCCCATGGGCGACCTCAAAGCAAAATTCGAGGCTTTCGGATGGGATGTCATGGAAATTAAAGAAGGCAACAATATAAAGGCCGTAATAAACGGCATGAAAGAAGCGAAAACCAGGACCGGAAAAGGAAAGCCGGTATGTGTACTTCTTCATACGGTAATGGGCAACGGAGTAGATTTTATGATGTATACACATGCATGGCACGGTAAAGCGCCCAACGATGAGCAATTAGAAAAAGCCCTGGCCCAAAACCCGGAAACCTTAGGGGATTATTGATCCGTGGATCTGTGTACAGACGCACGGTCGTGCATCTCAATCAGAGGAGGCCATGGGCCTCTAACCGTTCCCTGAAAAATCCATTAAACAGAAAAACCAAGATGAAAAAATATACAGATACAGGAAAAAAAGACACCAGAAGCGGATTCGGAGCCGGGATGACTGTCCTGGGCCGTACGAACCCCAATGTGGTAGCTCTTTGTGCCGACCTTATAGGGTCTTTGAAAATCCAGGAGTTCATAGACGAAAACCCGGAACGTTTTTTCCAGGTCGGTATTGCCGAGGCCAATATGATGGGAATGGCAGCCGGGCTTACTATAGGTGGTAAAATACCGTTTACCGGTACTTTCGCCAACTTCTCTACCGGAAGGGTTTACGACCAGATCCGCCAGTCTATTGCCTATTCGGGTAAAAATGTAAAAATATGCGCTTCCCACGCGGGACTTACCCTGGGAGAAGACGGGGCGACACACCAGATCCTGGAAGATATAGGACTGATGAAAATGCTTCCCGGCATGACCGTAATCAATCCTTGTGATTACAACCAGACCAAGGCGGCCACTATAGCTATAGCCGAATATGAAGGACCCGTTTACCTCCGCTTCGGAAGGCCCAGTGTAGCCAACTTTACGCCGGAAGATCAAAAGTTCGAAATAGGAAAAGCCGTTCTTCTCAATGAAGGGACGGACGTTACCATCATTGCTACAGGTCACCTGGTGTGGGAATCCCTTCTTGCTGCCGAAGCACTGGAAGCCAAAGGTATTTCTGCCGAAGTCATCAATATACACACCATAAAACCGCTGGACGAAGAAGCTATACTGGCATCTGTTGCCAAAACCGGTTGTGTGGTTACGGCAGAAGAGCATAACTACTATGGCGGACTTGGCGAAAGCGTAGCCAGGGTACTGGTTAAAAACCAGCCTGCTCCCCAGGAATTCATAGCTACAAACGATACGTTCGGAGAAAGCGGAACTCCTGCCCAACTTATGGAAAAATACGGACTGAACAATAAAGCGATAGAAAAAGCCGTTGAAAAGGTACTGAAAAGAAAGTAGACTTTTCTTTACTTAAAGGAACATATCTGCTGAAAAAGGTAATTATTTATTAACCATCCCGGACGAAAACCATATACTCCGGGACTTAAACCGTACCTATGAAAAAAACGCTTTTAATTATTGCCATGCTTTTTGTAAGCGCTGCCGGGTTTTCCCAAATAGACTTTGGTGTAAAGGCCGGTTTTAACTACAACAAAACAGGAGACCTTAAAGACCAGGCAGAAGATATTCTGGACGGCGGAAAAGGTAAAGCCGGATTTCACGCCGGGGTATGGCTCCGAGGAAATGTGCCTATTATAGGCCTCTACCTGCGCCCGGAATTTATGTATACCCAGATCAGCAGCGAATACGAATATCAGGGTAACAAAGGGAGTTTTGACCTGCAAAAACTCGATGTGCCGATACTGATCGGTAAAAAATTCCTCGGTTTCGCACATGCTTTTATCGGGCCTTCTTTTCAATTCGTGGTAGATTCCGACTTTGACGCAGAGGATATCGAGGATATCGATACGGACAGCTTTACCCTGGGCATGCAAATGGGGCTCGGTGTAGAATTCGGCAGTCTGGGCCTTGATGTCCGATGGGAAAGAGGACTCTCTGACTCCGAAGCCAAAATCGTGGATAACAACAGTGACAATTTAACGATAGACAGCAGGCCTAACCAGGTTATTTTTGGTTTGTCTTATAAGTTTTAGTGAAGGTGGTTCCTACCACTGACAGGAATAAAAAAAAACGGTCTGAAAAAATCAACTCAGACCGTTTTTTTATTTTATAAAAGACTTTTTTGTTCACTAATCTTCTTCCTCTTCTTCTTTTATCACTCTTACTTTTAAAAGGTCAACGGAAAAAGCGATAGGGGTGTAGGCCGGAATGCTACCGGAACCGGAATAATATCCTAATGCGGCAGGCATAAACACCATGCCTATCCCATAATTCCCGCTAACAATATAAGTACCGTCCTCTTCATTAATATCTATCTTTCCACCCGAGTTCAACACAGGCATAAATTCGCTGAACCCCCGAATGTTATTGGACAGGTTAAACCACACAGGCGCATTGCTATTGTCAAAAATAAAATCGTTCAGCAAAAAACCTTTATACCGTACCAATGTGGAATCCGTAGTTTTCGGAGCAAGACTATCACTGTTCCCTTGTCTTGCCACAAGGCTATACAATTTGTGATCCAGCGTTTCTTCTTCCGTGATCTCCACGGCGATAGTCTTGACCTCCACCTGGTCTATCATCGGGGTTTTATCACTGTTTTCTCCGGCAATGGTATCAATAACAATCCGGAAATCAAAATCGGTACTATCCTGCTCTGCAGCTACCTTAAATTCCTCGTAATTATAAAAATGGGTGCTTAGGTATTCCCGGATATCCGCATCGTTTTCCGTTGCCACTTCGGCAGGGTCCCTGACTTCGACACCGCCGCCGTTATCATCGTTCCTGCATGCCCCCAGGAGAACTATCGCCCCCATTACAACCAAACCAAGTCTGTTTATCTTCATCATTGTTAAAAAAATTGAATGCGCAAGATACAATTTTCTGTAAATTTGTTTTTATTAATTAACGTAGATTTTCCGTTAGCGTATGCGTATTGATAAGTATTTGTGGTGTGTCCGCTATTACAAGACGAGAAATATTGCCACCGAAGCCTGTAAAAAAGGACATATAGCAGTCAACGGCCAGACCGTAAAACCTTCCAGGGAGGTCTTTCCGGCCGACAAGATAAAACTCCGGAAGAACCAGATCCACTACGAACTTACCGTCCTGGATATCCCCGCAAGCCGGGTCGGGGCAAAACTCACGGATATATACCGGAGAGACACTACCCCGCCCGAAGCTTTTGAAAATGCGGAACTCCTGAAATATGCCAAGGAGCATTATCGTAAAAAGGGAACGGGAAGGCCTACCAAGAAAGACCGGAGAGATATTGACGACTACACAGAGAACGATCCGGATGATTCTGAACTGGAATAGCGTATACTATGGATATTGCAACCGATAAATACTGGGAAAACCGGTACAATTCCGGTTCGGATGGCTGGGATATAGGCCATATATCCACACCGATTAAGGCTTATGCGGACCAACTGGACGACAAAAACCGGAAAATACTTATCCCGGGCGCGGGGAATGGCCATGAAGCGGAATACCTCTTCCGGAACGGTTTTAAAAACATCTATGTCCTGGATTTTGCCTTACCGCCACTACAGCGGTTTAAGAAGCGTGTCCCCGACTTCCCGGAAGACCGGCTGATCTACCGGAATTTCTTTGACCTCGAAATGTCTTTTGACCTTATCCTGGAACAAACCTTCTTCTGCGCAATTCCGTTGCAATCCAGGCCTGAGTATGCCCGGAAAATGCATCAATTACTACTTCCGGAAGGAAAACTGACCGGACTGCTGTTCGATTTCCCGCTAACCGGAGAAGGCCCTCCTTTCGGCGGTGATCGGCAGGAATATTCAAATTATTTTTCTCCCTATTTCAACATAGTCGTCATGGAGCGCTGTTACAATTCCATAAAACCGAGAGAAGGCAGGGAGCTCTTTTTTATACTCCGTCCGAAAAACCCCGGGACCTTTAAGGAAAGCTAAAGGAGTTTTCCCTACTGAATACTGCACATATCATTTTAATCGGTAAATTTGTTTTCTTATCAAACAGAAAAAGTTATGACCATTACGGAAAACAAGATCCTCGGCCACGAAGAAATAGAACATAAAATACGAAGGATCGCCTACCAGATATACGAAACCTTTGTAGATGAAGATGAGATCGTTGTAGCGGGTATTGTTTCTGCCGGCCTGATTTTTGCGGAAAAAATCGCTGCGACCTTAAGTGAAATTTCCGATATTAAAATAACCCTCTGTGAGGTTACGATAGATAAAGTAAACCCGACAAACCCGGTGAAAACCTCCCTTTCGGAAAATACTTACCGGGACAAGGCCGTCGTGTTGATCGATGATGTCCTTAATTCCGGAGCCACATTGATATACGGTGTCAAACACTTTTTAAACGTGCCTCTTAAAAAATTAAAAACGGCAGTACTCATAGACAGAAACCATAAGCGTTATCCCATTAAAGCGGATTTCAAAGGTATCTCCCTCTCCACCTCTCTCCAGGAGCACGTCAGTGTGGAATTCGGTGAAGAGGAAAACGTTGCGTATTTACAATAACAGTTTATACGACCCTGGAGACAATTTCATCAACTATGGTTTCCACGGGACGGCTGTCTACTTTTACACTGTAATTAGCCTTCAGGTAGAAGAAATTCCTTTCGAAAAGGTGTTTCCGTATAAACTCTTCCAGTTCGCTCTCGGAAAGATGCTTTATTAACGGCCTGTGCTCTTTTTCTTTTTCAAGACGAGCCGTGAGTTCTTCAATAGACGCCCTCAGATAGACAACCTTATCCGTAGCTCCCTGTATATATTCCATATTACTACCGTAACAGGGTGTACCACCACCGAGGGAAACAACTGTATTCCGCGCATTGGCAAAAAGCTCCTCTACGTAACGGCTTTCTGCCTTACGAAAATATATTTCTCCTTTATCACGAAAGATCTCCGGGATACTTTTCTCTTCTTTTTCTTCGATAAAATCATCCATATCTACAAATTTCAGGGACAACTTTTCGGCCAGGCTTCTCCCCACGGCACTTTTACCGCTTCCCATATATCCAATCAATACAATTACCATAAAACTTTAATCTATTTAAATACAATATGTTATACTTCGCTTCTAAAAAAAACACAAATTTATATCAAAATCACCTTGAAAAATAAATTATTGATGTTATATTTGCACCCGCCTACCGAGAAGGAGGCTTACCGCCAGCAACGGCGGGCAATCTGCCAGAAAAGGCAGTTCTTTGAATGACCTGGTAGCTCAGCTGGTAGAGCATCTCCCTTTTAAGGAGAGGGTCCTGGGTTCGAGCCCCAGCCAGGTCACACAATTATTACTTTATGATCCGGGCGAGAAGTTTACCCTGATCCCGATAGTTATCGGGATGTCGAAGGGAGCCCCAGCCAGGTCACTGTAAAATTCAAGTTTTGGTTCTCTACGGGAAACCAAAAAAAACAATAAGTGTTCTTTTACATTATTATAAAATAATAATTTAATCTAATTGACCTGGTAGCTCAGTTGGTAGAGCATCTCCCTTTTAAGGAGAGGGTCCTGGGTTCGAGCCCCAGCCAGGTCACCATGATTTTTTTGCTCACGTGGTGAAATTGGTAGACACGCCATCTTGAGGGGGTGGTGTTCGAAAGGACGTGCTGGTTCGAATCCAGTCGTGAGCACAATAATACTTTAAACCCTCATACACATCCGGGTTTCTTTTTTAAGGATATTTCATCCATACTCCATTTTCCGAAAACTTCTGCAAACAGCACGCGCTGCTCAATACAACAGAGTAAAGAAAACAAATTATATTTATTCCGCAATCAACCTGTCCAATATATCCCGGACCTTATCGCTGTTCCAGGCAGCAGCTCCTTTTTTACCTACTACAATATCCCCGTTTTTATCCAGCACCCAGGTAACCGGAATACTCGAAGAGTACATTTTTTCAGGCACACTGGTCACCGAAAAATAAGCCGGAACATCCCATCCTTTTCGCACAAGGAACTTCTCGACTACTTCCGGTTCTTCACCGGTTACAAAAAGAAAAACCACCTTATCTTTGTAATCTCCATACAACCGGTGTAAGGCAGGCATTTCAGCGATACAGGGAGGGCACCAGGTGGCCCAGAAATTCACCAATACCACTTTTCCCCGTGCATCATTAAAATCATAAATTCCGCCATCCAACGTTCTCAAATCCCAGCGATAGCTACCAATATTATCCCGATCCTCTTCCGGGGTCGGAGAAGGACTGAAAGCCACCAGCCTGTTTACCCATACTTTCACACTCGTACCCACCGGTGTAAATAAAATAAGCACGGCAAACACCAGCAGGAAAAGATTAACGATCTGTTTTTTTGACATTTTCACAATACACATACTTTATAAACGGACGACGGGCATACTCGCAATTATTGCAGCAGGGTATCGAGCAACTGTCTTATACCGGCATTGTCCCAATCCGCTATTCCGTCGCTCTCTGCCGCTATATATCCGTTTTTATCTATAATATATCCGGAAGGTACTTTTTTAGCGTCCAGAGGCATTTTTTCACCTATTATAAGATAAGTTACCGGGAAAGCATACCCCCTTCTCTCCATAAGTTCCTGAACAGGCTCCTTTTTTTCATTGGTAATCACATAAAAGTCCATTTTATCTTTATAGGTATCATAAAGTTTCTGAATACTTTTCCTTTCCGCTATGGAAGGGATACGCCACGAAGCCCAGAAATTCACAAAAACCACACGTCCTTCGGACTGCTTAAAATTAAACATTTCCCAATTCTCATCCTTTAGTTCCCAGTCATACCCGGAAATTTTTTCGCGATCCTCCGGCTTTATAATTTCCGGTTTAGGCGCAAACATCCTGCTAAGCAGGACTTTGCTTTCAAAACCGAGAGGAGTAACAAAGAAAGACAGTACCAATACTATAAGCAGGACATTTTTAACTGTTCGTTTTTTCATGGTTGAACTTTTGTTTGGATTATCACAATGGTATTCTGCCCTTCGGGCAACTCCCGATACAAAAATAAAAAACTCCCGGTCCCGGGAGTTTTTATTAAAATTATATTTCAGCTACCTTTATCACTTAAGCCTTACCGGCTGCGATAAGGTTCAATGCAGAACCTGCCTTGAACCAGGCTATCTGGCCTTCGTTATAGCTATGGTTTGCCATGATTATATCTTTGCTACCGTCAGCATGAACCACTTCTATGGTTATAGGCTTATTGGGTGCAAATCCTTCGAGATCCACTAAGTTAAACGTGTCGTCTTCCTGGATCAGATCGTAATCTGCTTCATTGACAAATGTAAGACCAAGCATCCCCTGCTTTTTAAGGTTAGTCTCGTGAATACGTGCAAACGATTTTACAAGTACTATTTTAACACCGAGGTGGCGAGGCTCCATTGCAGCGTGCTCACGGGAAGAACCTTCTCCGTAATTGTGGTCTCCTACCACTACAGTCGGAATTCCCCCAGCTTTATACTCTCTTTGTGTATCCGGCACGCCACCATATTCTCCCGTGAGCTGGTTTTTCACAAAGTTAGTCTTCATATTATAAGCGTTAACGGCACCGATAAGACAGTTATTGGAAATATTATCGAGGTGACCGCGATAACGCAACCACGGTCCCGCCATAGAAATATGGTCCGTAGTACATTTACCGTAAGCCTTGATAAGTAGCCTGGCACCAAGAATGTTTTTCCCGTCCCAAGGTTCAAAAGGCGTTAACAGTTGCAGACGCTCTGACGTAGGGGATACTACGACTTCCACGCTGCTTCCGTCTTCTGCCGGGGCCTGGTATCCCGCATCTTCCACGGCAAAGCCTTCCGGCGGAAGTTCGTATCCTCTGGGTTCGTCCAGCATTACCTCTTCTCCTTCTTCGTTAATTAGCTTATCTTTTAACGGGTTGAAATCCAGTCTTCCGGAGATCGCTATTGCCGTTACCAGTTCAGGAGAACCTACGAAAGCCAGGGTATTGGGGTTACCATCCGCTCTCTTGGCAAAGTTCCTGTTAAAGGAATGTACGATCGTATTACGTTCTTCTTTTTCAGAGCCTGCACGATCCCACATACCTATACACGGACCACATGCATTGGCAAATACCGTAGCACCGATCTTATTGAACGTATCAATAAAACCGTCTCTTTCGATAGTGTAACGCACCTGCTCCGATCCGGGAGTTATAGTAAAGTTTGATTTTGTCTTTAATTTTTTATCCGACACCTGTTGGGCAAGTGATGCCGCCCTTGAAATATCTTCGTAAGAAGAGTTGGTACAAGAACCTATAAGTCCGTACTCGACTTTCAGCGGCCAGTCGTTTTCTTTTGCCGCTTCTTTCATTTTAGATATCGGCGTAGCCAGGTCCGGAGTAAAAGGACCGTTCAGGTGAGGTTCGAGCTCGGAAAGGTTGATCTCTATAACCTGGTCGAAATACTGCTCCGGATTTGCATACACTTCCGGATCGGCAGTTAGGTAATCTTTTACTTTATTGGCTGCATCGGCTACATCTTCACGTCCTGTTGAACGCAGATACCTGTCCATAGACTCATCATAACCGAAAGTGGAAGTAGTTGCACCCACTTCCGCACCCATGTTACAAATGGTTCCTTTACCGGTACAGGACATCGCCTCAGCGCCTTCTCCGAAATATTCCACGATAGCTCCGGTCCCGCCTTTTACAGTAAGGATTCCCGCAACTTTGAGAATAACATCTTTTGGAGCGGTCCACCCGGAAAGTTTACCGGTAAGTTTCACTCCGATAAGCTTAGGGAATTTCAATTCCCATGCCATTCCGGCCATTACGTCCACCGCATCGGCTCCACCGACACCGATAGCGATCATACCCAAACCTCCGGCGTTTACCGTATGCGAATCCGTTCCGATCATCATACCTCCGGGGAAAGCGTAGTTTTCGAGCACTACCTGGTGAATAATACCGGCACCGGGCTTCCAGAAGCCTATACCGTATTTGTTAGATACCGAGCCGAGAAAGTTAAACACCTCATTACTGGTTTCATTGGCTCTCTTAAGATCCTTGTCCGCACCTACTTTGGCCTGGATCAGGTGATCGCAGTGTACCGTAGTTGGAACGGCCGCCTGAGGCTTTCCGGCACGCATAAACTGTAACAACGCCATTTGTGCCGTAGCATCCTGGCAGGCTATCCTGTCCGGGGCAAAGTCCACATAATCCGCACCTCTCTTAAATGCCTTTGTGGGATTACCATCCCAAAGGTGGGCATATAAAATCTTTTCAGATAAGGTCAGCGGCTTACCTACCACTTCACGAGCTTTGTCCACCCGCTCGGCGATTCCAGCGTAGACCTTTTGAATCATATCAATATCAAAAGCCATTGTCTATAAAGTTTTTTATTTTGAAAGTCCAGCAAAAATACGAAATCGCCAACACTTTTTAAAGTTTTTAATATCTCCTTTTCTTTGACTCGTAATTCGCAATAAAACCTCGCGAAAAACCTTGAATTTTATGCATTTAATATTTTCCGTATATACAAAATACAAATTTGCTAATATGCAGATAGGACATCCCGCAAAATCAAACTATCGATTTTATTTATACGGCAATAATCAAACGAAATTTTAAGAGATTGTTAAGCGCAGGCAAAAATGGTCGTAAGCGGGAACACTTTCCTTCCCTGCCCCGAAAAAGGTTATCTCGACACAAAGACCAAAAGTTTTTACAACACAAAACCCGGGACTGCATCCCGGGTCCGGTGATTTTTCATTCTAAAATTCAACCCCAGTTAAATACGATCTCCTTTTCTATATCCGGATGCAGACTATGGTGCACCGGACATGTATTTGCAGCGTTTTCGAGTATTTTTTTTGTTTTCTCATCGGGATTTACGGGTAAATGAAAAACCACTTTAATTCCGGAAATACGCCTGGGACCGGCAGCCATGGTCTTGGTGACTTCGGCCGTAGTCTCCCTGAGGTTGATTTCCAGTTCCCTCGCTTTGATCCCCATGATCGTCAACATACAACTGGCCAATGCGGTAGCAACCGTATCGGTAGGTGAAAAAGCTTCTCCCTTACCGTTATTATCAATAGGTGCATCGGTAATAAATGTGTTCCCTGATTGCAAATGCTCGCATTCGGTCCTCAGATCGCCCTTATAAGTTACTTTTGAGGTCATTTTGCTTCTTCTACCTGGAGTTTATCTGTATATTTAACTATGTACGCCCCGTTGTTGTAATATCCGCCCAGGGACTTTTTGTGATACTTAAACTTGTTCTCCACGTATTCGGTTTCCCCTATAATTGAAGTGGTATCGTAAAGATCCTTATTATAAGCAAGCCTGAGGATCACATCCAGGGTGAGATCATAGCCCCTCGCTGCATAGCGGTTCGGGGAAATACCGAATTTATCGGCATAGGCCCTTACAAAGGGATTATCTCCGGAAGAAGCCTTATCTACGGTAGGATAGTGAAAATCCAGGTTGGCCAGGTGAAAATTAGAAACACTTTCGGAATCATAGGCACTTCCCTTTTTCGTGGTGAACATGGTTATTTTACGTTTATCGGATCTTGCGGAATTCAAAACCCCGGTAACATTGGTCAGCATCACAATATCACCGGTCTCTACAATCACCCAGTTCTCTTTTGTTTCACTGAGTATTTTCCGAAGATCATCCAGCCTGATAAACTTATCTTCGGTAGGATTCAGTACTTTTATCCCCGGTAGTTCCTGTTGCAGTTTTTCACGGACACCCGCATTTTTAGAATCAGCGATAACAATGACCTGCTTATCGCCTACACGTGATCTGATATAGGCTATCATTTTATCCCGAAGCACATGGTCATCCGGAACCGTCTGAAATATATTACTCAAAGACTTTACATTACCGGAGAAAGGCAGAAATACAGGAACACCTCTTACACCACCGGCCACTTCATTGAAAGGCGTGGTAAGGAATGGCCCTATGACGGCATCTACATCCTTAAAATCGTTTGCAGCCAGCAACCTTCCCGTCCCCACTACACTTGCCCTGCTATCCAGCACTCTCACATCCACAGATATACCAAGTTGTTTTGCAGAATCCAGTGCAGCCAGGGCACCGGTGTAAAAATCCAGGGAACGGCTCAGTAATTTACTGTTTTCTATCTTTCCCTTTAAATCATCTCCTTCCTCTATTTCATTCAGTTTAAAAGGAAGCACTAAAGCTATATTAGCCACAGCCCTGCGATCAATACTGTCTACCAGGTTAAATTTCTCCGTGACCACTCCGTCTTCCACTTCCAGGTCGGAAGAAATAGACCTGGGCAGTTTGAGCACCATTCCTTCTTTAAGCCCTCCTTCTTTTAATTCGGGATTCAGTTCTTCCAGTTCTTCACGGCTTACACCGAGCTTCACCTTAAGCCTGTAAAATCCTTCTTTCGGCAGTACTACATAATAGTTATGTGAATCGTCTATCGCTTTTTCTTCATTATCCGGGTGGTCCGGCACCTGCACTTCCTGCCCATCACGCAGTACATCCCCCATACCGGGGTTCAGTTCCTCCAGTTCTTCAATAGTAATACCGTGCTTATAAGCTACACGCCATTTACCTTCCTTTGCTTGCACTACATAGGTTTTCGTACTGTCCGGTTCCTGATCTTTAAAGACCTCTACCGCTTTGTATTCAAATCTCGGTATCCGGATCTTTTCCCTTTTTTTAAGCTGTCTGCCGTATAGTTCTTTGTTATATTTCTTTATATCGTCTACACCGACATTATAAAGTTGCGCTATACTGTAAAGCGTTTCCTTGCGCCTTACTTTGTGCGTAATGAAAGACACCACCTCCTGGGTCATGGACTCTCCGTCCGTTTTTGCCTTGTCGGATATGGGAATTATCAAAATGGTATTTACCGTCAGACCGTTTTTAACTTCCGGGTTCAACCGGATAATATCTGCAGGGTTCACCTGGTATTTCCTGGCAATACTTTCTACTGTTTCTCCCTTTTTTACGGCATGCGTATCAAAGTCCTGTGCATGCACGAAAACACCAAAAAATGTTACCAGTAAGAAAACAACAAATTTGTTCATCTATTTTAATTTTAATCATTCGGGCGGGAATCCTGCCGGAAACGAAGAGACGGGCAATTTCTAAGAAACGCCCGGTACTGTTTTTTTTAAGACTTCCCTGTTATCCAGTCCAAAGGCCGGTCAGCAGACAAACATTACTCCCATTCTATGGTGGCCGGTGGTTTGGAACTTATATCATATACTACTCTATTAACGCCTTTTACTCTATTTATTATATCATTAGAGGTCTTTTGCAGAAAATCATAAGGCAGATTTACCCAATCGGCAGTCATACCGTCCGTACTTTCCACAGCCCGCAGGGCAACACATTTTTCATAAGTACGCTCATCTCCCATAACCCCTACAGAATTCACCGGGAGCAGGATGGCTCCTGCCTGCCATACTTTATCATAAAGTCCCCAGCTTTTCAAACCACTGATAAAAATATCATCTACTTCCTGTAAAATACGAACTTTTTCCGGAGTGATATCCCCGAGGATCCGGATTGCCAGTCCGGGACCGGGGAACGGGTGTCTTCCCAGCAAACCGGCATCTATTCCCATAGACGCCCCTACTCTTCTCACTTCGTCTTTGAACAGCATACGAAGAGGCTCTACCACTTTCAGTTTCATAAAATCCGGCAGGCCGCCTACGTTGTGGTGGCTTTTTATGGTTGCAGACGGACCGTTTACCGAAACAGATTCGATCACATCCGGGTAAATAGTTCCCTGTGCGAGCCATTTTACATCTTTTATTGTATGCGCCTCATCGTCAAAGACCTCGATAAACGTACGTCCTATGGCTTTTCGCTTCAGTTCCGGGTCTTCTACTCCCGCAAGAGCACTCAAAAAGCGTTCCGAAGCATCTACACCGGTCACATTTAAATCCATGCCTTCGTAACGCTCCAGCACTTTTTCAAATTCGTTTTTGCGCAGCAATCCGTTATTCACAAAAATACAGTGCAGGTTTTCTCCTATGGCTTTATGAAGTAATACGGCCGCTACGGAAGAATCTACCCCCCCGGACAACGCAAGTACAACTTTATCGTTGCCAAGCTGTTTTTTTAAGGCGCCTACCGTCATATCCACAAAATTATCCGGTGTCCAGGTCTGTGCTACCCCGGCAATTTTCACGAGGAAGTTCTCCAGTATTTTTTTCCCGTCGGTAGAGTGGTATACTTCCGGATGGAATTGTATGGCGTAAGTTGTTTCTCCTTCTATCTTGTATGCCGCATTTTCAACATCGGCAGTACTGGCCAGTTTCCTGGCATTATCGGGCAAGGCTTTAATAGTATCGCTATGACTCATCCAAACCTGTGTTCCCGGAGACACTCCTTCAAAGAAAGCTTCTTCTTCTACGATATAAGACAGGTTTGCCCTACCATATTCGCGCGTATTGGAAGGTTCTACACTACCTCCGCCAAAATGGGCGAGATATTGTGCCCCGTAGCATACTCCCAAAAGGGGAATTTTTCCGCGAATGGCAGACAAATCCGGATGCGGCGCATCTTCTGCCCTGACCGAAAACGGGCTTCCGGAAAGGATCACGGCTTTGTAGCGTGAAATGTCGTCCGGCAAATGGTTGAATGGATGAATTTCGCAGTAAATATTGAGCTCGCGAACCCTTCGAGCGATGAGTTGTGTATACTGCGAACCGAAATCTAAAATAAGTACGTCGTGTTGCATGCGCAAAAATACTACTAAATATCAAAAATCAAATCTCAAATCCCAATTTCCGTCCTTTTAATTATTCACAAGAGAACGAAGCCCGCTTTTGCCGGCTACTTCATCGTATCCAGGATCATTTTTATATCTTCTTCTGTGGTATCGGGATTTATAAAACAAAAACGGGAAACGGTCTCATAAGTATCCCCGTTTTTCCATTTGGTGGGAGTAACAAGTGCCAGGCCTGCCTTGTGATTTTTATATGTCCAGTTGGTATAGTCGTCCGGCACCCACCCTTTCCGGCGGTAGAGCACACAGGAGAGACTCGGTTCCCGAACGAGTTCCAGGTCCGGATCTTCTTCGATAAGCTTTCCTGCAATCCGTGCGAGTTCTATACCACGTTCTACGGCTTCCTTATACATTTTGGTGCCATGCATCGCCAGCGAAAACCACAGAGGCAATCCCCTGACCCTTCTCGTAAGCTGTATCTGGTAATCGGCAGGATTAAAGCCCCGTGCTCCTTCATCTTTAAAAATATCGAGGTAAGACCCTTCCTGGGCATGGGCCCGTTTGGCAAGCTCCGGTTTTTTATAGATCACCGCTCCACAATCGTATGGCGAAAAAAGCCATTTATGCGGATCAATGGTAATACTGTCAGCTTTTTCCACTCCGAGGAACAAATGCCTTACCGAATCAGCAGCCAGTGCTCCTCCTCCGTAAGCGGCATCTACATGAAACCACAGCTTTTCTTTTTCACATATCGCGGCTATCCCTTCCAGGTCGTCGATAATCCCCGCATTGGTGGTCCCCCCGGTAGCTACCACTGCAAACAACCTGTTCCTTTGTTCGAGGGACAATTGCTCTATAGTTTCCCGCAGACCTTGCCCCGTAAGCCTGTCTTCCGAATCCACCAGGTGAACATCGGCATCGATCACTTTGGCCATCGTTTTAATGGATGAATGGGCGCCTATGGAGGTGATCATAACTCCCCTGTCCCTGGCATGCTCACCGGAAGCTGACCGCCAGGCTTCCCGCGCAGTGACCATAGCCGACAGGTTGGCAGCGGTCCCGCCACTGGTAAATACGCCAAAAGCCCCTTCCGGGAGCCCGGCAAGGGACACCAGCCATTTCATCGCTTCGTTTTCACAATAAATACCTCCCGCTCCCTCCATCCAGTAAGCACCGTGAATACTGGAAGCCGAGGTAACCAGGTCGAACATCACCGCTGCACGTGTAGGTGATGCAGGCACAAAAGCGAGATGCCTCGGGTGGTCAATAGGCACCGTTGCTTTTACCAACACATCCCGGAACAACTGGAAGGCCTTCTCTCCTCCTATCCCTTCGAGGGTTATGGTTTCTCCTACCAGTTTGCGAAGTTCTTCCTCTTTTTTCGGATGTCCCAGTTCCGGGGAAGTCTGGGTAATCCTGTTTATGGCATACTTCATGACATCCAGTGTCATTTCCACCACATCCATATCTATATTGTGCATATCCGGTTTCTTTTTGCACAAAGATACATATTGACCCTTAAGTACTGAATTGTAAAATATGCATATGAAAAACACATGTTATTATGAAAAATGAAAAAGATATCGTAAATTAATACTCTAAAGATACTCCAACCTTATGAATATTCTTGATTCCATAAAAAATGACCTCAGGAAGGCCATCGGCAAGCCGAAGCACCGTTTTCGCTATTTTTCTATGGCCACCTGCGGCATCCATGGGCATGTACGGCAACGGATGCTGGTCCTTCGTGATGTAGCAGACGATTTTACCCTCACCGCATATACGGACAGCCGTTCCAAGAAAATGACGCATATACGCGAAAACAGTGAAGTAAGTCTACTGTTTTTCAACTCTTCCAAATTCATCCAGATCACCATGACCGCCAATGTATGGGTTGAAAAGGACGAACAGACCGTAAAGGGGCTCTGGGACCGCATAAAACCGAGATCGCGAAAAGATTATATTACGGAATTACCACCGGGAACCATGATACAAGACCCTTCAGATGTGGAACACCAGGACAACATTCATTACTTCACCGTATTGAAACTGGTACCGGAAAAGATAGAATACGTAAAACTGCAAAAGATAAACCATCTCCGGGTATTGTTCTCCCGGAACGGCGATTCGTGGAACAGCAGCTATCTTGTACCGTGACCCTTTAGAAAGTCAGAAGACAAAAATCTCCTTCCAGGGGCTTTAACTCCCGGATGAGCCCGGGAATAAGTTCCTTGCCGTACTCCAGGTAAAACTGTGAAAAATTCGTTGTCCTTTCCTGCAGGGACTGTCCGGGGAACAATTCGTTCTGTATATCGGTCATCCGGACTACCTGGTCCGATAATTTACGTTTTTGTGCCTTTAAAAGGCGCTTTTCCAGTTTTTCCAAACCTTTGAGTTGCTTTTCTTCCTGGGCTTTAACGGCATTTAGAAAAGTTTTATCGGTCTTTTCGGCAAGTTCATACATTCCTTTGAACTGCTCCTGAAGGTGTTTTTTTTGCGGAGAAAAATCAATATCGATATCACTAATCTCCCGCACTTTTTTATTGATAAAAGCATCCCGTTTCAAAAACAGTGTGGCAGGGGTAATATTAAGTTTCACCAGTTTTTCCTGTTGTATACTATCTATTAACAGCACAGAATTGCGCACCAGCAATACGGGAAATGGTATTTTTTCCTTTTCGAAAAATCCTTTCAACTGTAACCAGTAAGCTATTTCTCCGCCACCACCTATGTAGCAAAGGTTAGGTAATATGACTTCCTGGTACAACGGTCGGAGCAGAACATTCGGTGAGAACTTCTGAGGCATTTCGTGCAGGTGCTTCAACAATTCATCTTCCTTCCATTTTATATCGGTACCGTGAACAAAATAACTATCCCCGTTTTTCTCAATACGTTCTCTCAGACCTTCCTCCAGATAAAAAAGATTAATTTCCCGGGGGTTCACCTGTAATCCGTATTCACCGTCCGTCTTTTTGAGAGCTTCGGAAGTTTCGGAGACACTGTTATAGGCTGTATTCCGAAGTAAGTCGTTTTCCGCATGCGGAACAAACATTTTTTTCAGGCCCGGGTCATTGCCATCTATAATTACAAGCCCGTACTCACTAAACAATTCGTTTACGAGAAACCTGGTTGCTTCTGCAAGGCTGGTGTGTTCCAGATAAGTTTGCCGAAACAGGTTTTTCAGGTATTCCGCATGTTCTCCCGGACCGAATTCGCAAGCAAACAGCCGGAATACTTCTTCCAGCCCGTCCGTGGAAAACTCACCTACAGCTCCTCCGGAAGACCTGTTCCAACGAAAGTTTTTGCCGTGTAAATTAAAATGATTGATCTCTTCAAAGTCATGGTCTTCCGTCGCCATCCAGTACACCGGCACGAAATGATAGTCCGGATATACGGATTTCAATTCGTCAGCCAGTTTTATAGTGGTGATTATCTTATACAAAAAATAGACCGGGCCGGTAAAAAGGTTTAACTGGTGCCCGGTGGTTATGGTAAAGGTATTGTCAGAAGACAGGGCCTGCAGGTTAAACAGGGTTTCCCTGGACGAATTGACCCCTTCATACTGCCTTTCCAATGCTTCGACCAATACACGTCGGGTTTCGGCGGAAAAGGAAACGTGCTTCTCTTTGATCTGGTCCCGGAATGCTTCGATTTCCGGAAAACGGTTATAAAAAGGCTTCAGGGCCTGCTCTTTTTCTGTATAATCGCATATCAGCTTCGAAAAATATCCGGTTTTCCTGAATGAAAGACACTCTGCAGGCATAATTTTAATACGAATTTTTGAATGGGTAAAGATAAAATTCTTTGCGGTACGGATTCTAAAAATTACGTTAAGATGTCACCCTTCCGCCTTGCCCCGCTAAGATACCGGATATGAAGCACAAAATCAACCACACCCCTTAACGGAAACCTGTGTGAAATGAAGATCGTCCGACGATACACCAAAACTTCGTGCAACAGGCATTTTGTCTAGTAAGCACTTATTTTCTATTTTAGCGCCTCATAACTGAAATGATTCATGCGTCTATACCATATATTTTTTGCCTTCCTGACTTTTATCACCGTTTCCGGACAGGAAACTTACCCTAAAGACTATTTTCGCGCCCCGCTGGACATTCCGCTCCTGCTTTCCGGTACTTTTGGCGAACTGCGCTCCAATCACTTTCATTCCGGTACTGATATAAAAACACAGCAACGGGAAGGACTAAGAGCTTATGCCGCAGCCGGGGGATATATATCCCGGATAAAAATTTCTCCCTGGGGATACGGAAAGGCACTTTACATTACACACCCCAACGGTTATACTTCGGTATATGCCCACTTACAGAAATTTGCCCCGGAAATAGAGGCTTATGTCAGGGAAAGGCAGTACCGCAAGGAATCCTTTGAAATAGAACTTTTCCCGGCATCTGCAGAACTACCGGTAGAAAAAGGAGATGTTGTCGCTTATACCGGAAATACCGGGGGCAGTGGTGGTCCGCACCTCCATTTCGAAATACGGGATACGAAAACGGAAAAACCTATCAATCCCTTATTTTTCGGGCTCCGGGTAGAAGACGCCCAGCCTCCCGTGATACAGGAACTATACGCTTATCCGCTAAGTGACAGTTCACAGGTAAACCATTCCGGGGAACCGCTTCCTATACATTTCAGCAGGCAGCCCGACGGCACACTTTTGGCTGATAAAGTTGATGCCCATGGCCCTATCGGTTTTGGGATTCGTGCTTATGACAGGCAAGACCTGGCATACAATAAAAACGGCGCATATGCCGTGCAGATGTCCGTTAACGGAACTACACAGGTATACTATCACTTCGAAACCTTTTCTTTTGCGGAAAGCAGACATATAAACACCCTGATCGACTACGGCCATTATGTCCGGGAAAGACAGCGAATACAAAAATGTTTTATTTCTCCCGGGAACAGCCTGGGGATTTATGGTAAAAGACTAAATGAAGGAGTTATTGATGTAGTGGACGGGTCAGACTATAATGTGATTATAGAAGTGAACGACTTTAATGGGAATAAAAGCGTCCTGACGATCCCGGTAACAGGCAAAAAGCTGGAGATCGTACATAAAAAAGAAAAAAAGATCACCCCGAACTACCTGCGTACCAACAGGGACAATATATACGCTACAGGGAACATTACCGTATTTTTTCCGTCACATACGTTTTATAACGACCTTTATTTCGATCTCAGAGATAACGGGGACGGGACTTATGAAATTCACAATGATGAAGTTCCGCTTCAAAGAAATTTCACCTTGTCGTTTGACGTTTCCGACTATCCGCAGAAAGAACGGAAGCAGCTTTTTATCGCACACCTGGATCGCCGGAAACGGCCTTCCTATGAGACCACATATAAAAGGGGTGATACGTTTTCCACTCACACCCGAAATCTCGGCACCTTTACGCTGGAAAAAGACACTACAGCCCCCCGGATAGTTCCGGTTAATTTTAAAGAAGGCCAGTGGCTTTCCAATTATCATTATCTGAAAATAAAAATCTCAGACGATCTTAGTGGTATAGCTTCCTATCAGGCAACAATAAACGGCAGATGGATATTAATGGAATACGAACCTAAAAACAACACCCTGACCTATGATTTTAACGATGTCAGTTTTGATAACGGCAAACATCAAATGGAACTTTCGGTCACGGATAACGTAGGGAACAGCAGCACATTTAACGCTACATTTTATAGGGCGACAAAGTAAAAACAGTACCTTTGCATCACCATTACCTCATTCCGGAAATAACGGAGCAAATACACGGAAAAAACCTGGCACCTGCTCAGTTCCCGTAGTCTCCCGGTATACAATTATGGAATTATAAGTTATATAGCTTAAATACATTACTAGTGAAAAAAGCATTGTTTTTATTCTTTGTCATTTGCACAGCCCCGGTTTTTGCACAAAAAACAATTTACGAAAGCCAGAAATTCGAGGAACTGACCAAAGATCATAAGACCCTGGCCATACTGCCTTTCCTGGCCACACTGGAACTGGAACATATGGAAAACCTCTCAAAAGAGGAATTGGAAAAACTGGAGGCCAAAGAAGGCTATGCGGTACAGAATGCATTGGAAAGCTATTTTTCCAAAAAGAAAAGCCGAAAAGGGTTCCGGGTTAACTTACAGAATATCAAAAACACCAACGCCATTCTCAATAAAAATGAGATCTCCATTGAAAACCTGGATATTCACACTTCGGAAGAACTCTCCGAAATACTGGATGTTGATGGCGTCATCAGCGGTAACCTCACCCTTCGTAAATTAATATCCAAAGGGGTGGAAAGCCCGAACCTTTTTGACATTATCAGTGGTAAAAGCGATTATGGCAGAATTGCTATAAAACTCAGTGACGGGAAAACCGGAAAATTACTCTGGAAATTCGAAAAAACCATAACGCGGAAATCCGGGAAAAACACACAGGATATCATCGAATCTATTATGAAAAAAGCTTCCAGGAAGTTTCCGTATGATAAATAGATGTTAGATTTGAGATATTAGATATTGGATTAATAGTTTAAGTCAGCTACTTCGAGGTAAGGGGCATTCAAGGGAAACAAACCATTAACTCATTTCCGATGCAAGCCGGAGCATAAATCTCACTTAGTGCATAAATAATAAAATGGCATAATACCGGATTTCGATATATATGCCATTTTTAGATCTTCGGAAGAAAATTAACTTTCCCGGAATTCTTTCAGGGTGTTCACCACGTAATCCAACTCTTCTTTTGTATTAAAGGTAGAAAATGAAAATCTCAGAGAAGGTTTTTGTAATTGCTCTTCAGTGAGTATGGCACTGAGCACATGCGATCCGGTAAGACTACCGCTCTGGCAGGCACTGCCTTCGGAACAGGCTATACCTTTTAGGTCGAGATGAAACAGCAGCATTTGCGCTTTTTCCTTACTAAACGGCAAACGAACGTTCACTAGGGTATAGGTACTCCTGTTATCGTCAGCACATCCTCCGTTAAATTCCACACCGGGGATTTTCTCTCCCAGTTTTGCTATAAAATAATTTTTAAGGTCTCTTATATAGGTTCTTTCCTCTTCCAGGTGATGGTATGCCAATCTCAGGGCTTCTTCCATTCCCACGATATTGTGTACACTTTCCGTTCCGGCACGGTATCCTCTTTCCTGTTCACCTCCGAAAATAAGGGGATTCAGCCCGGATTTTTTGCGGATATACGCAAAACCCACTCCTTTCGGGCCATGAAATTTATGCGCCGCAGCGGCGAGGAAATCTACCCGGGTCTTTTGAGTATCCCATTCCCAATGTCCTATGGACTGCACGGCATCCGAATGGAACAAGGCCTCATTTTCCTTACATATCCGTGCAACCTCATCAATATCTATTTTATTTCCGATCTCGTTATTCACATGCATCAGGCTCACCAGTTTTTTGCTGTCGTCGTTCCGAAGCAACCATTCCAGGTGTTCGTTGTTTGGCGTACCATCCGGGTCCGGCACCACATACTTTACAGTAATAGCGTATTCCTTTTGCAGTTGCTCTACCGTATGCAACACGGCATGATGTTCTGTTTTAGAAGTAATGACAGTTTGTATTCCAAGATCCCGAACAGCGCTTCGGAGGACCATATTATCAGCTTCTGTACCGCCGGAGGTAAAAATAATCTCGGAGGGAGAGGCATTGAGATATCCGGCTATGGTTTTACGCGCCTTTTCGATCAATGTCCGGGCCGAACGTCCGAAACTATGTGTAGAAGAAGGGTTACCGTAGTTTTCCCTGAGCGATGTACCAAGCACGTCCAGCACCTCGTCCCGTGTCCTTGTCGTAGCAGCATTATCCAGGTATATCTTATCCATTGGCTGTTAAAATTATATGGAATATTATCCGTTATACATACATTTCCACTACTTTTGTTTCGGAAATGCCGGTGCAAATTTAAGGGTTTTGCCCGGAAAAGACAGGATGCTTATTTATTTAAAAAATACCGGCCTGTCAGAAAGCGATACTATTACTATGAAACATATTTTTATGAAAAGTACTTTCTTTGGAATACTGCCTGCTATTGTATTCCTCGCCGGCTGCAATGATGGCGACCTGGAAATAGAACGTGTGGATTTTTCCGAAAGCAGTATTACAGGTTGCGATAACTTCGAAGACACGGGGCTTTTGTTTAAAATTGCGGAAAATGAAGCCCTCCTGCTGCAACTGGAATCAGATTTTCTAAGGAACAGGATCACTGCGGATAGTATTGAAAGTGACATTCCCGGAAGCTCTCAACTATATTATCGTTTTTTTGACGATGCCGTAACCAATGATTATTTCTGCAAC
The DNA here is from genome assembly GCF_052983395.1 of Sinomicrobium halophytocola. Classification (NCBI taxonomy): domain Bacteria; kingdom Pseudomonadati; phylum Bacteroidota; class Flavobacteriia; order Flavobacteriales; family Flavobacteriaceae; genus Sinomicrobium; species Sinomicrobium halophytocola. The sequence continues at coordinate 50,536 of NZ_JBRKIT010000031.1, read as the reverse complement.
ACTGTTCCTCCTTCCACTCCAACAGTACAGCAGGAGGTCGTAGCTACAGGCGGTATTATACGTGCCCTCTCCACCCCTAAATCGGACGGAACCGGGTTTAATCACGGTATCGTAATACACGGGGCGGTACTGGTGAACGATGCCGGGGAACGGGTTATAGAAAACAGGTTCGCCCTGGGCACATATACAACCTCTATACCCAATGCAGCCATCGGTGCTACATATAACGATATCGTACACTGTAACGACACACTTCTATACAAAGCAGGTACGGATAATACGGACAGGGGGATAGCCCTGGTACTGGACCTGGAAGAAGGTTTATTTCTCAACGAAGAAACGGAAGAGGACAGTCCCATTGTCAGTACCATCGGTGAAGAAGGTTCACGAGTACTCTTTTATATATACGACGGTGAAGTGCCCGACAATTATTTCTGCCTGGAGGAAAAACCGGAAACCCCTGTACAATTAGCGCGATATGAAGCAATTCAGGGTGAAATAACCATCACCACGACAGAAACGAGCGACAGAACCGGTTTTATTCACCAGATCAACTTCCAGAAAATGATCTTGTTAAATGCCGATGAAGAAAGGCTCGTGGCACAAAATGCCGCTTTCGGAACATATACGGTGACTACCGAAGAAGAGGATACTCCTTAACAAGTAAATACTCCGAACCGAAAGTTGGCGGAGAATGCTTAATATATGGCAAAATCCTGTATCGGCAGGAATTGAATTTCCCCGGTTTTATCCCGTTCCGGGAATTTAAACTTTCAGAATACTTGTTTAGCCTGATCGGACACTACCATCTGATAATGGCGCTTCCCCAGGTAAATCCACTACCAAAGGCAGCGAGTACCACAATGTCTCCTTCTTTTATTTTTCCCTCTTCCCATGCTTCGGTAAGGGCAATCGGAATAGAGGCAGCGGTAGTATTTCCGTATTTCTGGATATTGTTATAAACCTGGTCATCAGATAATCCGAATTTCTGCTGAATGAACTGCGAGATCCGCAGGTTGGCCTGGTGTGGGATCAACATGTTTATATCCCCGGGTTTCAGGTTATTTTGTTTCAATCCTTCCATAATCACTTCACTGAACCTCACAACGGCATTCTTAAAGACAAACTGGCCGTTCATATGCGGATAATACGAAATATCTTCCGGATCGTTTTCTTCGAGGATATCCTTCACCCAACGCCCTCCCATTCCCGGAGCGGTAAGCGCCAGCTCTTCCGCGTGCTCACCTTCGGAGTGGAGATGTGTGGACAAAATTCCCCTGGTATTATCTTCTTCCCTTGTGATTACAGCAGCCCCTGCCCCGTCACCGAAGATCACGGACACTGCTCTACCACGACTGGTCATATCCAATCCGGTGGAATGTAGTTCGGAACCTATAACCAGGATATTTCTATACATTCCGGTTTTTATGAACTGATCGGCCACGGAAAGTGCATAGACAAAACCCGAGCACTGGTTTCTTACATCCAGGGCGCCAATGGTTTTTATGCCAAGTTCCTTCTGTACCATTACCCCCGGCCCGGGAAAATAATAATCCGGACTTAGGGTTGCAAATACAATAAAATCTATATCCTCTTTATCTATTCCGGCCCTTTCTATAGCCACTTTCGCAGCCTTCACTCCCATAGTAGCCGTAGTATCACCGTCACCCCGGACTACATGGCGCCTTTCCTTTATTCCGGTACGCTCCTGTATCCACTCGTCATTAGTATCCATTATTTTGGAGAGATCGTCATTTGTTACCACATTCCCAGGGACATAATACCCCAGACCGGAAATTTTAGAGTTATACATTTTTTTCTGTTTTAAGATATCTTTTTTTATTAAAATCGAAATCAGGGATGCAATTTAACTTAAATTTAGTGAAAATGTACGACTTACAACTTATAAAAAATCCTTACTTAAACTCGTATATTTTATGGCAGGGTCTTTAAGAACATGAATTAATCCGTTAAAAACCGCTATATTTAATTTTTTTAAAAACTATGCAGACCACACCTCAGGTACCAACCAAGACACGAATAGCTTCCATAGATATAATGAGGGGACTTACCCTCTTTCTCATGTTGTTTGTCAATGACCTGTTTGTACCGGGCGTCCCCAAATGGCTGGTACATACACAGGCAACAGAAGACGGAATGGGTTTGGCCGACTGGGTATTTCCCGGCTTTCTGTTTATGGTTGGCCTTTCTATTCCGTTCGCCTTTTTATCAAGAAAAAAAAGAGGTGAAAACAAAAGAAAGATATTCCTTCATATTATAGGAAGGACAATGAGTTTGCTTATTATCGGGGTTTTTATGGTGAATGTTTCCACGCTGAACCCACAACTTACGGGTATAGGCACTTACACCTGGGCTATCCTGGTATACCTATGTATCTTCCTTATCTGGAATAAATATCCGGAAAAGACGGGGAAACAAAAATTATATCGAAGTCTCCGTTTAACGGGTATTGCAGGGCTAATACTGTTGGCCTTTCTCTTCCGGGCAGGAACAGCGGAAGACCCGGAATGGATTTCCCCGCAGTGGTGGGGTATACTGGGACTCATCGGATGGGGATATTTTGCAGCGGCCGTTACATTTTTACTAACCGGGGAGAACCTGAAAAGTATTTTTGCGATCTGGATAGGTTTTATCGCATTGAACATCTTCTCCCAACTCGATTTGTTAATCTTTTTAAACCCCATTCAACCCTATTTCGGGGTATTACTTAGCGGCACCACACCCTCCATTGTACTTTGCGGCCTCCTGACCGGAGTTATTTTAAAGAGAAATAAGGACCATTTCACAAAGCTGCTCCGTATCCTGATCCCTTTTGGTATTCTAATCCTTTTCACAGGATTTGTATTGAGAAACTGGTTTATCCTTTCCAAAATTTCGGGTACACCTTCATGGGCAATGGTTTGTAACGGCATTAGTATTCTCGTGTTTTGTATATTATTTTACATCATAGACTTCCGGAAAGTCACTTCGTGGTGCGGCATATTTTTGCCGGTAGGGCAGAACTCCCTGACCACCTATCTGGCTCCGGATATTTTATATTTTATTCTTTGGGGATTCCACCTCCCTTTCTTCTTTTACAAACAGGAACATTCCCCGCTCCTGGCCGTTATTGGTTCCGTAGCATGGGCCCTGGCCATGATTGGCCTCGCCCGGTTGTTATCCAGGGGTGGAATCCGTTTGAAATTATAAGAAGTAAAGCAGTTATATATCGGTGTTTCAATAATCCTCTTTTCATTTTCCCTGACCTGCACATTTATTTCATTTTAAGAAATATTTAAGTTTATTTATAGCTTTTTTTAGCAACTTTACCAGAATTCTAAAATTCCACTAATGAAACTAAAACTATTCTTCTCCTCGCTTGTCTGTGCCGGTTTCTCCCTTTTTTCCCCGGCACAAGAGAACCTGACGTATCAAAAACCACCGAAAGAAATCCTGGAACTGGTGGACATTCAACGACCTCCTTCCGTGCTCATAGACAATAACAAGGAAAATATGCTATTGCTATACCGCAACAGTTACAAAACCATAGCGGAACTGTCCGAAGATGAACTTCGTCTTGCCGGTCTTCGTATCAATCCTAAAACCAATATCTCCAGCAGGGCCGTATTTATCAACAATATAAAATACAAGAAATTAAAGGACCCGGAACCCAAACAGGTTACCGGGCTTCCGGAAAATCCCAGGTTATCCTACTTTACCCCTTCCCCGGACGAAAAGAAAATAGCCTTCACCAACACCACCGATACCGGGGTAGAAATTTGGGTACTGGACATGGCAAGCGGAACAGCAAAAAAACTGACCGATGCCCGCGCCAATGCCAATATGGGCAATCCACTTAGCTGGTTTAAGGACGGAAAATCTCTCCTTGTACGGATGCTCCCGGCAAACAGACCGGCTCTTATAGACATAGAAGAAGCTGTACCTACCGGGCCAACTGTAACAGTGAGCAGTGGCATTCTCGCCCAAAACCGGACCTACCAGGACCTGCTGAAAAGTAAAGCCGACGAATTCAATTTTGAAACCCTTACTACTTCGGAACTATACAGAGTAGACCTGGAAGGCAATCAGTCCCTCTGGAAAGAAAAGGCCATGTACTCAGGCGAACGCTTCTCCCCTGACGGAAAATATGTAATGATAACAGCCCTGCACCGCCCGTTTTCCTACATAGTTCCATTCTACCGTTTCCCTTCAACAACCAATATATATGACCTGGACGGGAACCTGGTAAAAACCGTGGAAGAAACTCCTCTTATAGAAGACCTCCCCAAAGGTTTTATGGCAACAAAACAAGGAAAGAGAAGTATTTCGTGGCGTGCGGACAAACCTGCTACCATAGTATGGGTGGAAGCCCTCGATGGTGGTGATCCGGAAAAAGAAGTTCCTTTCCGGGATGAAGTATTTACCCTGGAAGCCCCGTTTAAAGGAAATCCGGAATCCCTGGTAAAGACCATCAACAGGTTCTCCGGAATCACCTGGGGAAATGACCGGGTTGCGGTTCTGACAGACAGGTGGTGGAACGACCGGAATACGAAAACCTATATATTCAATCCTTCTCAAGCGGGAAAAGAAGCTAAAGTAGTATTTGACCGGAATTATCAGGATAAATACAGTGACCCCGGAAACTTTGAAACGGAGAAAAACGAATACGGCCAGTATGCCCTGAAACTGGATGGTAACAGCGCCTTTCTTATCGGAGACGGGTATTCGGATAAAGGTCAGTTTCCGTTTCTTGATGAAATTAGCCTGACCAGTCTTAAAAAGAACCGCCTGTATCAATCGCAATTCACGGACAAACTGGAAAACATCCACTCCGTAATCGATGCCGGAAAAGGAGAAATACTGGTGCGTATCGAATCTAAAAACGAATACCCTAACTATTACCTCCGCAACCTGAAAAAACGTATAGCGCCGGTTGCCGTAACCAATTTTAAAAATCCTTTCCAAAGTATTGAAAATGTACACAAAGAGGTCATCACCTACAAAAGGGACGACGGACTGGAACTGAGCGGCACCCTGTACCTGCCCGAAGGTTATGATACGGATAAAAAAGAAAAGCTGCCGATGATCCTCTGGGCTTACCCCAGGGAATACAAAGACAAAAGCAGTGCCGCGCAAACAACGTCCAATCCCAACTCCTTTACTTTCCCTTCTTACGGTTCTCCCGTGTACTGGGTAACCCGGGGATATGTTGTTCTCGATGGTGCCGCCTTCCCCATCATAGGAGAAGGGGACAAGGAACCGAATGACACCTTCCGTGAACAACTCGTGGCCAATGCCAAAGCAGCCATAGATGCGGTAGACGCCCTGGGATATGTGGACCGGGAAAGAGTAGCTGTAGGCGGACATTCTTACGGTGCCTTCATGACCGCCAACCTGCTTACACATTCCGATCTGTTCGCAGCGGGAATAGCACGTAGCGGGGCTTATAACCGTACCCTTACTCCTTTCGGCTTTCAAAGCGAGGAACGAAATTACTGGGAAGCCCCGGAAATCTATAACGGCATGTCGCCTTTTATGCATGCGGATAAAATGAAAACTCCCTTACTGCTCATTCACGGGAATGCAGACAACAATTCCGGAACCTACCCTATGCAGAGCGAACGTTATTTCAATGCCCTGAAAGGTTTCGGCGCCCCTGCCCGACTGGTCATGTTACCTAAAGAAAGTCACGGTTATGCCGCCATGGAATCTATTTTACACATTTTGTGGGAACAGGATCAATGGCTGGAAAAATATGTGAAGAATAAAGAATAGACAGGAGTACATATCTGTAATTCCGGCCTGAGCCCGGGAAAGTACCAAAGACAAACGGCATCTTTCCGGGCTCAGCTTTTATTGAAGCGCCATAAAAAGAACCGCCGCCAGAACACACCCCACAACAGGACCGATCACGGGGACCCAGGCATAAGACCAGTCATTTCCTCCTTTTGTTTTTATAGGCAATATGGCATGCATAATCCTCGGTCCGAGATCCCTGGCCGGGTTAATGGCATACCCGGTAGTACCCCCGAGTGACAAACCAATGGCCCATACCAGAAAAGCAACAGGGATCGCGCCTACAGACCCAAGCCCTATAGGTTCTGCAGAAGACGTTATTTCCGCCCCGGTGATATAAAAAATAGTAAAAAGCAAAACAAAGGTACCAACCACTTCACTGATAAAGTTAGAAGAATATCTTCTGATTGCCGGCCCCGTACAAAAAACAGCCAGTATTGCTCCTTTATCTTCTGTGCGGTTAAAATGGTCCCGGTACATAAGCCATACCAGGAAAGCCCCTGCCATAGCTCCCAACACCTGGGCTACAATGTAAGATACCACACTCCCCCAGGCAAATTGCCCCGTGACAGCTAATGCAATAGTTACCGCAGGGTTTATATGGGCACCGCTATATGGTGCTGCCACGGTTACGCCCACAAAAACGGCCAGGGCCCAGGCGGTGGAAATGACAATCCACCCCCCGCTATTTCCTTTCGTATCCTTCAGTACAACATTGGCAACAACTCCGTCCCCCAAAAGAATGAGGAGCATAGTCCCTAAAAATTCAGCCACAAATGGTGTCATGTATATTATGAATATATTTCGGGTTAAACATTTTTTTACATATCACGGTTAGTAAATGACAAAAATTTAATTTCGATAACTCCTCTCCCGAAAGCTTTCGGGATTGTTACCCCGACCCTAAAGGGGGCAAATTGTTTTCCGGTCAAATTATTCAAAAAAACGATTTTTGTCATGTACTAAAATATCACGAACGAGAACGATCCCAGTTCCTAAAATTTTATTCGCTCCAGCTTCGTGTGGCCTTGATAGCCTTTTTCCAACCGGCAATTCCTTCTTTCATATCTTTGTCCGGATCGGGAGTAAAGGTTTTCTCCATCTGCCACAACTGTTGTATTTCATCGATATTTTTCCAGTACCCGGTTGCCAGTCCGGCGAGGTAAGCCGCTCCCAGGGCTGTTGTCTCTACAACATTGGGCCTTATGACATCGCATTGCAGGAGATCGGATTGAAACTGCATCAACAAATTGTTTACGGCTGCACCGCCGTCTACGCGAAGTTCTTTGATCTTCAGCCCGGCATCGGCCTGCATGGCATTCAGCACATCGGCTGTCTGGTATGCTATGGATTCCAGTGCCGCGCGGGCTATATGGGCGGATGTCGTACCCCGGCTCAACCCCACCATAGTGCCCCGGGCATCCGGATCCCAGTGGGGGGCTCCCAGCCCGGCAAAGGCGGGAACAAAATATACGCCGTCGGTGTCTTTCACTTGTGTGGCCAGTTGTTCTATTTCATCGGACGACCGGATAAACTTCAGGCCGTCCCGGAGCCATTGTACAACGGCACCGGCTATAAAAATACTGCCTTCCAGGGCGTATTGCGTTTTACCGTCGATCTTCCATGCCACGGTAGTAAGCAGATTATTTTCAGAAAGTTTAGGTTTGTCCCCGATGTTCATCAACATGAAACATCCTGTACCGTAAGTATTCTTTACCATCCCCGGGGTAATACACATCTGCCCGAAAAGTGCCGCCTGTTGATCTCCTCCTATACCGGCAATGGGAATAGGCGTAGCAAATACCGTGGTCTTGGAATGCCCGTATACTTCACTGGATTGTTTTACTTCCGGTAACATGCTTCGCGGAATGGTAAACAGTTCCAGTAATTCGTCGTCCCATTCCATACTGTTGATATTGAAAAGTAAGGTCCGGGATGCATTGGTCACATCGGTTATGTGCAGTTCTCCCTTGGTAAAGTTCCAGATGATCCAGCTATCCACCGTGCCACAAACCAGGTCGCCTGCTTCTGCTTTTTCCCTGGCCCCGGGAACATTATCCAGTATCCATTTCACCTTAGTCGCAGAGAAATACGAGTCTATGATCAATCCGGTTTTTTGGCGTATGAGTTCCTCTTTCCCCTGCTTTTTCAGTTCCGCACAATACCCGGCGGTACGGCGGTCCTGCCAGACAATGGCATTGTATACGGGAGTACCGGTGTTCCGGTCCCAAACAATAACCGTTTCCCGCTGATTGGTAATTCCCATTGCGGCAATGCTCTTACCGTTCAGGCCTATCTTGGTTACCACCTCTGCCGCTACTCCTGCCTGGGTAGACCATATTTCCAACGCGTTGTGCTCCACCCAGCCCGGTTTGGGGAATATCTGGGTAAATTCTTTCTGCGCTACGGAAACGATCTGTCCCTTTTCATCAAAGAGGATCGCCCTGGAACTGGTAGTACCCTGGTCTAAAGCTAAAATATATTGTTTCATAGTATCGGGTTATTTAGGATAGACTGTATTGAACTCATCTTGACTTTTCTGTTTATTTTTTTAAGCTAAAATGTTTAGTACATGACAAAAATTTAATTTCCATAACCCCTCTCCCGAAAGTCCCGATGAATATCGGGACGAGAAAAAACAGCTCCCTTTAGGCAATGTCATTTAGTTAAGCATTTATCTTTTTTTGTTTTGTAAACCACGGCACTTTCGCCAGTCCGAACTTTAGCGTGTATACTCGGGTGTTTGTGTTTATCCAATGGTCTGCGTTGTCATGTCCCTTCACTCAATAATATAATTCCGGGCTACTTTTTCAAAGGCGTGTACCTGTTCTTTTTGCCATTGCTCATCCTTACCCAGCTCTATAGCCAGTAATTCTGCTGTTTTCCCTGCCATTCGCACTGCAGCCCTGGCATCCAGGAAGAGTGCCCTGGTCCGCCTTGCCAGTACATCTTCTACTGTTCTGGCCATTTCGTAGCGGGCAGCCCATACTACCTCGGCTTTCCTGTAAGGAAGAGCATCATCCAGCTTTTCTCCTAATGCGGGATTTTCTTCGGTCAGTGCCAAAACGTGTTCCCGGTCGCTTCCGTAAACATACAAAGGATCGTTAAAGTCCGGCGATGGTTTTGCTCCATGAATGGCCATTGCAGCACTTTTGCTGTCTTGTTTCGGTAATTTCCCCAATGTCACGGCTTTATCTATGGTATCTTCTCCCATCCTCCGAAAAGTCGTCCATTTTCCCCCGGTTATGGTAAGGAGTCCTGCTTCCGATACCAATATTTTATGACTCCTGGAAATTTCCTTCGTTTTCCCTGAATCTCCCTCGGTAGCAGCAAGCGGCCTCAATCCTGCAAATACGGACAGAACATCCTCCCGGACCGGTTTTTTGGTAAGGTATCGTTCGGCCGTCCTCAGTATAAACACTATTTCTTCTTCCAGGGCTTGAGGTTCCAGGCTGTGTTCATCCAGGGGGGTATCCGTAGTCCCCACCACTACTTTATTGTGCCACGGCACGGCAAAAAGCACCCTGCCATCATCTGTTTTCGGTATCATAACCGCATCTTCCCCGGGGAGAAAGGATTTATCGAGTACAAGATGTACCCCCTGACTGGGACGCACGAGGTCTTTACTCCCGGGTGTCTCCATGCGCAGAATGTTATCCACAAATATACCTGTGGCATTCACCACCACACTTCCCCGGAGATCATATACCTTCCCTGTTTCCTTATCGGTAGCTATAACGCCGTCTATACTATCATTTTTTTTCAGCAATCCGCTAACTTCCGTATAATTAAGTACTACTGCCCCATGCTCTACACAGGTTTGGGCAAGGTTTACCGCCAGGCGGGAATCATCGAACTGTCCGTCGTGATACAGCACACCACCTCGCAATCCTTTCTGTTTGATTGTCGGCACCCTCCGCAACGCTTCATCTTTTCGGATATATACCGAAGAGCCAAGACTAAGGCTTCCAGCAAGAAGGTCGTACACTTTCAAACCGACGGTATAAAAAGCACCTCCCCACCAACGGTAATTGGGAATGACAAACGACTGGTTCTTCACCAGGTGCGGCGCATTTTTAAGCAACAGCCCTCTTTCGCGCAGGGCTTCCCTTACCAATCCTATATTTCCCTGTGCCAGGTAGCGGACACCTCCGTGAACCAGTTTGGTACTACGGCTGGATGTTCCCTTGGCAAAGTCGGCCTGCTCCAATATCAGGGTTTTGTACCCGCGGCTTACACTGTCCAGGGCGACCCCAAGCCCTGTTGCTCCACCACCGATAACAATAACATCCCATTTCTCATTTTTTTCCAGTTCCCTGAGCAATTCTTCCCTCCGGAACAGTATAGTTTCATTACTCATCCTTTTCTTTTCATTTTTTACAAAAAAGTTTCATTTACTAATAAATACATTAATAACGAAACTTTTCAAAAGTAAATGATATTTGCTAATTCCCCAAAAAAATCCTTTATTTTTTATTCATCTAAATATTTCCGGCCATTATCAACTTTATTCTTCAATAAAACACATCATACACCTCTCAAATAACATGCCCCGACATTATTTCTTTTTATTTCATTTAAATTCATTTTGCATTTCGATTTATTATTCATTTTACGGTTTTATCAAACTTTTATGTATTTTTACCACTGAAAACGGGCTTTTTATGATGAACAGACACAAACAGATACTGGATAAACTGGCTAAAGAAAAGCATGTGGAAGTTCTGGAACTCAGCAAGGAGCTTCAAACATCTGCCGTTACCATACGTAAGGATCTGCGCCTGCTGGAAGAAAAAGGACTATTGTTCCGTACCCACGGCGGGGCTTCACTCGAAAATCCGTATGTGAATGACAGGCATGTCCACGAAAAAGAGAAAGTACAGACCGAAGAGAAGAAAGCCATAGCCGCAGCAGCGGCCAGACTGGTGGATACTGCCGAATCCATTATCATTGCATCGGGCACTACCGTACTTGCTTTTGCAAGGGCAATTCAGCCTAAAGAAAAACTTATCGTTATTACCTCTGCTCTCAATGTTGCCATGGAGTTGCTGAGGCATCCCAATATCGAAGTGTTACAGCTCGGCGGCTATACCCGGCACAGTTCCTCTTCGGTAACCGGGCATTACGCGGAAATGATACTGGAAGAAACTTCCTGTAACAAACTCTTTATAGGTGTAGATGGCATAGACCTGGACTTCGGGCTTACAACTACCGATATTACCGAGGCTCACCTCAACCAGAAGATGATACGCTCCGCACAGGAAGTTATTGTTCTTGCTGATGCCACGAAATTCGGAAAGAAAGGTTTCGGGAAAATATGCGAACTGGACCAGGTAGACCATATCATCACGGATAAAAGCATCTCGCCCGCTTTAGTCAAGAAATTACGGGACCAGGGGATTATGGTTACTGTTGTTTAATCTAGCAGATTTCAGGTAAATGCAGATCCCTTATACGAGTAATACTCCTGAAAAACAGCAACAAGCAATTTAACCATATACTGTCAAGTCTCGTATGAATATTAATCATTCTTTTTCATACACCTTTCTAACGGTAACCGGATACTCGAATCCCCAATCCGGCTCTCTGCTTTCGATTATCAATTGAGAATTATTTTCAGTAAACCAGATCTTAAAACTACCATTTAAAGGTCCTCTTCCCCCATCTTTTTCATCCGCATAGAATCTATATATACTATCTGAAACTATTTCCCATGTCCCTTCTTTTTCTCCTTCACTGAGACATTCAACCGTCTCATAATCCAGATCAAACCTTTCATATGTATATATGCCTTCTTCAGAAAATCTCATTCTTAATTCCAGTTCACACATTTCTATTATCGGCGAAAGCGGGGGTTGATCTTCCAAAACAGCAAATTCATCAATAAATTGCCACTTACCTATAATAGGGCTTTCGGACATTTTAAAACCTTCGTCATCATCGTTACTACACGCGGACAATAATCCGAGTAAGGCAAAAGCTTTAATTCCATTAAGTAATGTTCTCATCATATAAAGTTGGATTTAGACACAAACATAAAAATAATCTTCTTTCCTCGGGAAAGAAAATTAGTATTCATTTTTCTCATCGGTCCTGAAAAGATTGATAAATAACACAAAGATTACTTAACAAGATCATATGAACAATCATTAACTCCTATTCCATTAAAATGCCACTTTGTCACCTCCTCCTGCATTGGTACTTTTTTTGAAACTGCCCTTGAGAAGAAAATCACTATTAAAATTCTAATAAAATGACAACCGGAAATATCAATGTATCTGTAGAGAACATTTTTCCGCTGATCAAGAAATTCTTGTACAGCGACCATGAGATCTTTTTGAGGGAACTTATTTCCAATGCCACGGATGCTACCTTAAAGTTAAAACACCTTACAAGTATCGGCGAGGCCAAGGTAGAATATGGAAATCCCGTTATTGAAGTTAAAATAGACAAGGAAGGTAAAAAACTTCATATCCTGGACCAGGGTATCGGTATGACAGCCGATGAAGTACAAAAGTACATCAACGAAGTCGCTTTTTCCGGAGCTGAAGAATTCCTGGAAAAATACAAGGATTCCAAAGATACCGGGATCATCGGCCATTTCGGCCTCGGGTTTTACTCTGCTTTTATGGTAGCCAAAAAGGTAGAGATCATTACCAAATCTTTTACTGATGCCCCTGCTGCACACTGGACATGTGACGGCAGCCCGCAATTCACCCTGGAAGAATCGGACAAGAAAGACAGGGGAACCGAAATTATACTGCACATAGCGGACGATTCCACCGAATTCCTCGAAGAGAGCAAAATACGTGAACTATTGGTTAAATACAATAAGTTCATGCCTGTTCCGATCAAGTTCGGCACCAGGACGGAAACCCTGCCGAAACCGGAAGACGCCAAAGAAGAAGATCCGGCACCTACCGAAGAAGTAGACAATATTATAAACAATACGGAACCGGCGTGGACAAAGCAACCGGCCGATCTCAAGGATGAAGATTATAAAAATTTCTACCGCGAGTTGTACCCGATGCAGTTCGAAGAACCGCTTTTTCATATCCACCTGAATGTAGATTACCCGTTTAACCTGACAGGTATCCTCTTTTTCCCGAAACTGACAAACGACCTCAGCATTCAAAAGGATAAGATACAACTTTACCAGAACCAGGTTTTTGTTACGGATAACGTAGAAGGTATTGTTCCGGAATTCCTCACCATGCTCAAAGGGGTTATCGATTCTCCGGACATTCCGCTGAACGTGTCAAGGAGTTATCTTCAGGCAGACGGTAATGTTAAGAAAATATCGAACTACATCACCAGGAAAGTTGCGGATAAACTCAGTTCCCTGTTCAAGGACAACCGGGAAGACTTTGAGAAAAAATGGAACGACATCAAGATCGTTATTGAATACGGTATGCTCTCCGAAGAAAAATTCTTTGAGAAAGCCGATAAGTTTGCGCTGTATCCAACGGTAGATAACACCTTCTATACTTTTGAAGAACTGCGTGAGAAGGTCAAGGACAACCAGACGGACAAAGATGACAAACTGGTTATACTGTACACCAACAATAAGGAGGAACAGCACGGTTATGTAGAAGAAGCCAAAGCGAAAGGTTATGAAGTATTGCTCCTGGATTCTCCTATCGTAGCCCACCTCATCCAAAAACTGGAAACAGAGAAAGAGAACATCTCTTTTGTAAGGGTAGATTCCGAACCTATTGACAATATCATTAAGAAGGACGAAGAAAAGATATCCAAACTTTCGGATGAGGAAAAAGATAAACTGAAAGAGATTATCACCGAGGCTGTTCCGAAAGAAAAATATACGGTACAGATAGAGGCCATGGACAGTAACGCCGCTCCTTTCCTCATCACCCAGCCGGAGTTTATGCGAAGGATGAAAGAAATGAGCGCAACCGGTGGTGGCATGTTCGGTATGAGCCATATGCCTGAAATGTACAACCTTGTGGTGAATACCAACAACGAACTGGTTTCGCAGATATTAAACACCAAAACCAAGCCTAAACAGGAAAGACTTATCAGGCAATCCCTGGACCTGGCACGGCTGTCACAAGGACTTCTGAAGGGCGAAGAGCTCACTAATTTTATCAGGAGAAGTTTTGACATGATAAAATAGACACAAAGCAATCAGGACAGGACTGTCTTTAATTTTTCATAGCTTCCGGTTCGTCCTTCTGCTATACATTTGAAAAACCGCCTCGGGATTCCCCTGGGCGGTTTTTTGTTTATCCGGGGTAAGATTTCGTATATAAATTCCCGGAAGATTTCCGGTTTTTTTTCGTTTTTTCACCGTAATTTTACGATATGAAAGTCATTGCCGTTAATATCGCCAAACCCACAACCATTCAATGGAAAGGGAAAGAAGTGCTTACCGGTATCTATAAATACCCGGTGTCTTCATCCATATTACTGGAAAAGAAAGATGTTCGGGGCGATGCGGTAGTTGACCGGAAATATCACGGCGGCACGGACAAAGCCTGTTATGCTTTTTCTTCAGATCATTATCCATACTGGAAACAGCGCTACCCCGACCTGGAATGGAGCTGGGGTATGTTCGGAGAAAATCTTACCATCGAAGGACTGGACGAATCCCGTTTACACATCGGCGACATCCTTAAAATCGGGAATGCTACCGTACAGGTAACGCAACCCAGGCAACCCTGCTTTAAGCTGGGCATAAAATTCGACAGCCAGAAAGTGCTTAAAGACTTTATCGCTTACGAACGTCCCGGGGCTTATCTGCGTATCCTTACGCCGGGTACCGTTAAAGCGGGAGACCTTGTGAAAATTATAGAACAGGACCCACAGCGATTTAGCCTGCAGGAAGTATTTTCCCTGCTCTACAAACCTGTTCCTGACCATATCCCACAGATCACATCACATCCTTTACTGGCAGAAAGCTGTAAAAAAGACCTGGACCGTATATTTTCCAGGATCTCCTAATATATCTTCCCCTGGCCGGAAAGGGATTACTTACAGCCTTGTATGAATGGTATTTTTTTGTATCTTTATAAGGCACGGCCTTTTACCTGAAAACTTCTGCAATTTCAAAAGAGATGAAAAACCTGTTTAAAAAATTAAAACTGGAAAATCAAAAGGAGATCCTGGTCCTGAACGAACCTAAAGGATTTGCAAAACAACTGGCTGAACTGGTGGGTATCGAAGTATACGAATCCCTGGTACAGGTCAACAAGGTGGAGTTTGCCCTGGTTTTTGTGACTACCATCAAACAATTTGAACAGCAGATGCTTACCCTGGGGCCCAAACTCAAAGACGATGTTGTACTGTGGGTAGCGCATCCCAGGACAATTTCACAAAATTACACCACCGATATCACCAATGCCTATGACTGGGCTCCCCTGACCAGAAATTCTTATGACAGTGTGGACAGTCTGACTATCAATAAAGACTGGGAAGCGCTGCGCTTCAGAAAACTGGAATATATTCGTTCAGGCCGCAACAATCACCATTCCGATAAAATGGAAGGCAAAGATATCCGGCCGGATACTTCAGCTACTTCATAAACAATAGTGTGGTGCAATGTCCGGATGCTTTTTCCGGGGTACATTAACTGATCAACTATCGTATATTGAAATATCAAACGAAAAGAGGCCGCAATAACTTGCAGCCCCTTTCGCTTTAAAATCAATCAATCTATTAAAAAACCCAATATTATTAATCTTTTTCTTTTCCCGTTTATTTAGGACTTTGCAGGTTTTACTTTTTCTACAAAGGTTTTGTTTTTGTGGGTCATTACCAGGGTGTATGTACCGTTGTTTACATTAGAGAAATCGTACATTTTGCCCAGTTCGTAGCTACCTTTTAATGTTTCCTGGTAAAGGAGGTTACTATTAGCGTCATAAACCTCTACATGAAGCGGGGATTTGTCAAGACTCAAAAGGTTTACATAAACCATTTTGTTCCTTACGGACACAATAGGCTTGTACATTTCGTTGTTTTCGTTGTAGTACAATTTAGCGGAGTGTGCATCTACTATTATAGGATACCTTTTCACTTTAGTAGCGCTTTCCACTTCGAGAAAATATTGTCCTTCGGGCAATCTGTCGAAGTTATAGGTTCTTTTGTATTCTCCGTCAATTTCGATGTTCTCTGCATACAACACCCTGTTGTTTTTGTCGATAAGGGAGAGTCCTACGGATTTCTGCACGTTGTTAACAACAAAACTCACAGTTTTCCCCTCATATCCTTTTACTTCCAAAGAGAAGTCCAGTTCTCCTGTCTTAGCTCCGGCTGTCACCACCATAAACATTAAAGCGGCAACGATACTGATCTTGGTTAACTTTTTCATAACAGCAATTTTTTTAATTAAACAGATTAGGTTTTGTTGACGATGTAAAAGTACTACGGG
This sequence comes from Sinomicrobium halophytocola, assembly GCF_052983395.1. Classification (NCBI taxonomy): domain Bacteria; kingdom Pseudomonadati; phylum Bacteroidota; class Flavobacteriia; order Flavobacteriales; family Flavobacteriaceae; genus Sinomicrobium; species Sinomicrobium halophytocola. The sequence goes on along the minus strand of NZ_JBRKIT010000031.1, from coordinate 34,353 downwards.
TACCACAATCTCACTACTCTTAAATTTTCCAATATATATGCTATTTTAACCCCATACCTATGTTAAGTGAATGTTAAGGTTAATATTTCATATATTATTGTTAACTTTGCATATAAATCAACAAAATCACTGATTTATTTTTAGTATATTTTCACTCTAAAAAGGCATCACTATGGAACTAAAGAATTTAAAGCCATCGTTCGAGGTTATACACCCGTCTTTTGGTAATTCCTTTTCCTATACGAGGTACAGCCAGAAAAAAAATAACAAGGCCAGGATATGGCATTACCACCCGGAGATCGAACTCGTATATGTAAATGGTGGTGCCGGAAAAAGACAGATAGGTAGCCATATATCCTATTATACGGAAGGAGACCTTATACTTATAGGAAGTAATCTCCCCCATTGCGGTTTTACAGATAAACTTACCGGTAACAAAAGTGAGACCGTGATACAGATGAAACCCAATTTTCTGGGCAATGATTTCCTGGAAAGACCGGAGATGAAAAATGTACAGAGTATTTTTGATCGTGCCAAAGGAGGGATAGCCTTTTACGGAGATACTAAAAAGGAGATCGGCAAAAAAATAGAGGGGATGTCCATGCAATCGCAATTCAACAGACTGCTCACTATCCTTAGCGTACTGCACGATCTGCAGGATTCCAAGGAATATAAGATCCTTAATGCAGCGGAAAGTTTTTCCATGGAAACCGAAGTTCAGGATAATGAAAGGATAAACCGGGTATTCAACTTTGTCAAAGACAACTATCAAAGACAAATACCCCTGGACGAAGTCGCGGAATTGGTAAGCATGACCGTACCTTCCTTTTGCCGTTATTTTAAAAAGATAAACAATAAGACATTTACCAAGTTTGTCAATGAATACCGGCTGGTGCACGCCTCAAAACTCCTGGCGGAAAAACCCATGAGCATCACCGAAATATGTTTGGAGAGCGGTTTTAACAATTTTTCGCATTTTAATAAGTCCTTCAAGGAGTTTACCGGTAAGAGCCCGTCCGAATACAGACATGAGCTCCAGGCTGTTTTCAGCTGGTAGGACATTATGAGAAAATATACACACCAATACCTGTTACCTTGTATAAAAATTCCACATACCGACTTCCGCTCAAAGATGCCGAAGTGTTGTACTATCCGGGAATCTTCTCTATGGAGAGATCTCTTTTCTACTATCAATCCCTGATGGAAAAAGCCCTTTGGCAGCAGGACGAAATAACACTTTTCGGAAAAACCCATCCGCAACCCAGGCTCACTGCCCTGTATGCGGATAACCTTGCCCCTTATTCTTATTCGGGCATTACCATGCACCCACATCCTTTTTTCCCGGAACTGGCAGAGATCAAAGAAAAAGTAGAATCCGTATGCGGGGAAAGTTTCACTTCCTGCCTATTGAACCTTTATCGCAGCGGGAAGGACAGCAACGGATGGCATGCGGACGATGAGCGCGAGCTTGGCCCCAACCCCGTAATAGCCTCCGTAAGCCTGGGAGGAGAACGCTATTTTCACTTTAAACACAAAAAGGAAAAAGAACTCCGGCACAAAATTTTACTGGAAAACGGAAGCCTGTTGCTTATGAAAGGGAGTACGCAACATCATTGGTTACACCAGATACCCAAAACCGCGAAGAAAATAGGTCCCAGGATAAACCTCACTTTCAGAAACATCCTGATACCCGGAAAATAAGAATACAGATAAAAAAAACCGTCCGCCAGGAGCGGACGTTGTATGTTTTATTCCCTGAAAAGAAAACTAATCACTGCCTTTAATACGACCGGGATATCGGTATTAATTTCCTTGCTTTTAGCCTTCATCTATATGAACACAATCATCATGCCAAAATTGGAAAATGCTTGTTTTTCAAATAAAACCACCGATTTTTCCGAATATTAACCCAATATATCATTAAGCACCCTTGCCAGGCGAAGTCCCCCTTTTTGCAGTTGCTCTTTCACTGTGTTAAAATGATCGTACATATATCTGTATCCAAGTTTTTCCCCTATTTCAGCCGAGGCATACACCTCATCGGCAAGGTTACGCGATTCTTCCATCCAATCCAGAACAGTTCCCTGCTGCATGTGCCTTACTTCCTGTTTTGAGATATCCGGATAACTGTTTGCAATTTCGGTATAACTCATTTTATACTGATCTATCATTTTAGAATCCCATACACTATGGAGATTAGTCCCGTTGTTAAACCAGCGTACCTGTATATCATTCCCCCCTTTGTCTTCCGCCCTGCCCGCGTGTAGCGGCTGATGCAGATCGCCTATAAAATGGATCAAGAGTTTCAGGTGAAAGACTTTGTCCTTATCATCGGCATTATCGTCTTTAATTACGGTAATACATTTTTCTATTGCGGTAACCAGGTCCCCGTATTCACTTGCAGGTTCTTCCCCGTATTGTTTTCCCGGGGTAATGTTTACATAGTGCCAGGCGCTGTATTTCCGGAAACGGCTATCCGATTTTATATCGTCCGCATGATTGGCCACAACAGCCAGGCTCTCCCCATGCAGCAATTTACTTATCTTCCTTTTGGTGCGACCACTCAGATATTGTTCTGCGATCTCACCGACTACCCGGTGTCCCGTAGGTCCCCAGACTACACTATTTGCCCAGGCCACATGCCCTATAAACAATAAGAGTAAAATAACGGCTCCCTTCATAATGTTTTGCTGTTTGGTTTATTTTGTTTCGAAAGACTTCAAAAGTAAGATATCTTTATCAAAGGGAGGGAACAGGAGAAAGTTAAAATTATGTGTCGTTCTTCCGGATTTACACTCCTCCCAGTAATCTCGAAAATATTCATAAAACAGAAAAAATCGAGGTCTTTATCATTGGAACACAGGAATTACAGTAAATTAAACAAAATTTCACTGTAGTCCTTATAAAAAAGTTGCCGGAATTTCCAACACAACTTTAACATTCTTAACTTTGTCGCGCAAACCTGATTACTACCAACAATAATGATTCATGATACGGACAAAAAAGATGAGGCATCTGTCCACCTTTGCACTATTGGCTCTCACCGGGCAATGGTGCCTTGCCCAGATACCGGAACCTATAAAGAATGAAATAAAAACAAGGGTGGATAACGGCATCTACCCTTCCGTAGTTGTCGGCGTATGGGAAGAAGGGAAAGAAGCTTACTTTACCTACGGATTTAAAAATGCGGAGCGAAAAGAAAAAGCAGACCGGAACACCTTATACGAAATAGGTTCTATTACCAAGACCTATACGGGGCTGCTCCTCGCAAAATTTGTAACGGAAGGGAAACTGGCTCTTGATTTTCCAGCCGACACACTTCTTCCGGACAGCATACGACTGAGAGATCGCAAAGGTAATCCGATACTGCTGAAACAACTGGCTACACATACATCCGGATTACCACGCCTTCCGGGAAATATGGCTCCGGAATCCATGAATAATCCTTACCGGGATTATACCAGGGAAGATCTTCTGGCATTTTTAAAACAATACCAGGCCACGCATATAGGAGCGCGGTACGGATATTCCAACCTGGGTATGGCCCTGCTTGGGGAAATCCTGGCTATGCAAGGTAAAACCGACTACGCTTCCCTTCTCCGGAAAAGCATACTCTCTCCTTTAAAACTGGAACACACGTACATTAAAATCCCTGAGGAGCAGACTCCTAACAGTGCTACTGGTTATCTGGGTAATCGTCCGGTAAGTCAATGGGATTTTAAGACAATGGCAGGTGCGGGAGCACTAAAAACCAATGTTACCGACCTGTTACATTACGGCAAATCTTATCTGGACCCGGAAAATCCCCTGAAAAAAGCGGCCAACCTTACCCTGCAAACACATTACACGGACAGAAATCACAAAAAATACGGCCTCACCTGGCATTACTCGGGAGGGATTGCTTATCACAATGGGGGTACCGGGGGCTTTCGCTCCTTTATTGCCCTGAATCCCGAAAGAAAAAAAGTTGTAGTGATGATAACCAACACCGGCAGCAATTCCGTAGACGATATGGGTATGTACCTGGCCGCTCCGGAAAAACAAAAACTTCCGGCTACCCCGAAAGCCAAAGACATAGATCCCAAAATGTTGCAGAACTATGCCGGAAGCTATCAAAATAACGGCGTGGGGCTGCACATGGAAATCACCATAAAGAATGACACCTTATATGCCCGCATCCCCGGACAACCTGAACTTCCGGTATATTACTACGGAGATCATCATTTCTTTTATAAAAATGTCCTTGCAAGGCTTTTTTTCGAAGCGGATGAAAACGGTACTGTCGTTGGACTCAACCTGCAACAAAACGGACAGGAAATATTGCTTATCAAAAATTAGAAACACCCATGATCCGCGATTAAAAGCATCATAAAATCATATCCCGGAAGTTTGATATCCGGGATATATTCGCTTTATTGCGCCGCAAAAACTGCAAGTACTTTTATGGCCTACAAAATACTCTTTTCAGACATAGACGGCACTTTACTGAATGCCGAAAGGAATTTATCCAAACTCACCGTTAGTGAGATCGGCAGGATTCGCGAACAAATACCCGTAATCCTCGTTTCGGCAAGGATGCCTAAACAAATGTACCACCTGCAGGACAAACTGGGGATACGCCATACACCATTGATCTCTTATAACGGCGCCTTGGTGTTGGTTGATGACAATCCTATTCATTCCACAGAAATCCCCCTGAATGCCATAAAACAGATTGTGGACTTTAATGACAATAACCCGGACGGAAAATTTCACATCAGCCTTTTCAATACCAACTCGTGGTATGTGGAAGAATATGACTACTGGGCTCAACGCGAAGAAAACAACACAAAGATAAGCCCGGAAATAAGACCGAACAGACAGGTAGTAAAGGAATGGGAATCCGTGCAAAAAGGCGCACACAAAATAACGTGTATGGGAGATGCGGCATTGATAGAAAAGGCCTATCAACATTTTAAAGAGCACCTTGGGGAAGACCTGCACCTCTATCGTTCCAAAGACACCTATATTGAGATCGCCAGCAAGCAAGTCTCCAAACTAACCGGAATACAAAAGCTGCTGACACATTACAACATTCTCCTGGAAGAAGCCATTGCGTTTGGCGACAATTACAACGATACGGAAATGATTGCCGCAGTCGGTCATGGTGTGGCCGTAGCCAACGCGCGGGATGAAGTAAAAGCCATTGCAAAAGCAATAACGGCCCACCACAAAGAAGACGGGGTAGCTCAATATATCCGGAAGATGTTTTAAGGTTATACAGGCCGGAACTTTAAAATACGGTTATACGCTGCTCTTTTCCCGTTTCCGGTCCGTAGCGGACTGGTCCTCCGCCATTCCTGCTTTCCAGTAGGAATACGCGTAAAGTTCGTTCGTATTCCATCCCACGTCCTTACGCAAAAAACGCCGTATCTCCTTTACACTCGAAAATTCCGCAGCCACATAGCCAAACTTCGTACCGGTTTCCGGTACTTCTACCTGCTTAACCGCGTCGGCCAGCATGCCTCCGTTTTCCGGAGACGAATTGTACAGCCATCGAATTTCCAGCCGGGCCCGGGTGTATAATTCCTGCTCATCTTCCTTACCGGGAACTTCCAGCAGTGCCGTTACCCTGGCAGTAGCGGGTAAACGCTCCAGGATAGCGCCTAGCACGGAAATGGCCGTTATGTCTCCCGCAAGCAGGTACCAGTCGGCTATGGGAAATAATTCTTTTTTACCGGGTTTCATCAATACCCCCAGTTTATCCCCTTCTTTTGCATTTCCCGCCCATCGGGATGCAGGACCGGAATCCCCGTGATATGCAAAGTCTATGATCATTTCCTGTTTCTCCGGGTCAATTCCCCGGTGTGTATAGGTGCGTACAACAGGACGCAAATGCTCCTCCGGGTGTATCCATCGGTTTTCCTCGTTATCGTATTTCGGAAAGTGGATTTCGCCAACCCCCTCCGGCGGGATCAGTATTTTGTTATTGACCCCTATCGTCGTATCTGCAAATTGAGGGACATCTTCTCCTTCAAGTACTACCCGGATATAATGTGGTGTTATAAATTCCTTTCTCTTTACAGATAACACGCCTCTCAAAGCTTCATTTTTATTACTCGCCATATTTTCAAAAGGTTTCAAGCTAAATTACGATATTACTTATAATTATTCTAAATAAAAAAGTTAAAAAGGGTTCATGGTTTTTCAGACAGACCAGCACCGCAGACATACAGAACCGGAAAAAAAATAAATCTTCCGTCCTGTTCTGTTGTATTTTTGTATTTTGCCGCGAAATAACCACACCTTATATGGAAAAGACTGCTGTCTTTACAGACGACACTATAGTATTTGCCTTGTTGATGCTGGCTCTTGGTTTCGTTTTTTATACTTCTTCCAGAACTACAGGATTCTGGAATAAATTCTATAAGATCGTCCCTTCCCTTTTAATGTGCTACCTTATTCCTGCCATATTTAATTCCGTCGGGCTGATTGATTACCGGATCTCCGGTTTATACTACGTGTCCAGCAGATATTTACTTCCTGCTGCTTTGGTGTTAATGACATTGAGTATAGACCTGAAAGCGGTTTTTAACCTGGGACCAAAGGCTCTTATCATGTTTTTCACCGGAACATTGGGAATTGTCATAGGCGGCCCCCTGGCTATCCTGCTTATTTCACTGGTGTCTCCGGATACGGTAGGCGGTGCAGGGTTTGATGCCATATGGAGAGGACTCGCAACTATTGCGGGAAGCTGGATCGGTGGCGGGGCTAACCAGGCGGCCATGCTGGAAATCTTCCACTACAACTCCGAAAAATACGGGGCCATGGTACTTGTAGATATCGTCGTTGCCAATCTCTGGATGGCCGTGATACTTTTAGGTATCGGAAAAAACAAACAAATAGACCGGTGGCTGAAAGCAGACGATTCTGCCATAGAAGAATTAAAACATAAGGTTTCCGCCTTTGCGGAAAAGATATCCAGAACTCCTTCACTTACCGACCTGATGATTATACTTGCCATTGCTTTTACTGCAGTGGGTATAGCGCATTGGGGTGCTTCGGAAATATCCGCTTTTCTCACTTCTACCTTCGAAGCAGTCCGGGATAAACAAAGTGCCTTGTCTTCTTTCGGCTCCCAGTTTTTCTGGATGATCACCATAGCAACTGCTATAGGTATATGTTTGTCTTTCACCAGGGCCAAAAATTATGAAGGCGCAGGCGCAGGTAAACTGGGAAGTATATGTATTTACATCCTTGTGGCCACCATAGGTATGAAAATGGACCTGCGTACCGTTTTTGATAATCCCGGCTTACTGGCCATAGGGTTGGTATGGATGGCCATACATGCCGGGCTTCTTATTCTTGTGGCCAAATGGATCAAAGCTCCGTACTTCTTCCTTGCTGTAGGTAGCCAGGCCAATGTAGGAGGGGCTGCATCTGCCCCTGTGGTAGCAGCCGCATTTCATCCCTCACTGACTACAGTAGGAGTGCTTCTGGCCGTATTCGGATATGCGGTAGGAACTTATGGGGCTATGTTGTGCGCATGGCTGATGGAATTTGCCTCCGCAGTATAGTGTATGTGGATCAGAATAAAGATATTTGCACCTCTAATTTAATCTTGTAAAAAAATTATGATATCCGTAAACAAGACCATAGCTGTTGCAGCAGGCTTTCTGCTGTTTTTTTCCTGTGATCGAAACGAAAATGTCATGCACCTGACCGGACAGGTAAAAGGATTGAAAAAAGGAAAAATATACCTGCAGAAAATACAGGATTCCACCCTGGTTACCCTCGACTCTCTTATTATCGACGGTAACAGTAATTTTGATTTCACTACGGAAATAGGGGAACCCGAAGTATTTTACCTCTCTGTTAACCGCCATAACAGTATCAATAAAGATACCAGCCTGTTATTTTTCGGAGAAAAGGGGGAGATCAATATCCAGACAAGCTGGGATTATTTTTCTGCCGAAGCCAGGGTGGAAGGTTCTGAAACACATGAGAAACTGGAAGAGTACGAAAAAATGATGCGCCGTTTCCGTCAGAAAAACCTGGAACTGGTAGCCGCACAATTAAGGGCCGGAAACGATTCTATTCAAAGGGATTCCCTGGCAAGACTGGCCAGCAAAAATACTACCAGGAGTTATCTGTACACTCTCAATTTTGCCCTGGGTAACCGGGATTCCTATGTAGCGCCTTATATCGCTCTTGCGGATGCCCCTAATGCCAGGTTAAAATACCTGGATACCATAAACAACTCTTTATCTTCCGAAGTTGCTGCTTCCAAATATGGCATGGCACTGAACGAATATGTGCAGGAAATCAAAAAACTGGAGAAAAAAGACACTATCGCGTCCGAATAGCATCTGGAATACATGCGGAACATGGTGCTCGTTGGTATAACGAGCACCTCATCTTTATAACCGTCGCTCATTAAATAAATCTCACACACCTTCTAACGATTAATTTATGGGTTCAGCTTCGGCTGCCACTGCTCCATCTCTTCGAAATTATTTCATTCTGTCCCTATTTTCCGTATTAGCAGAACGGCGATAATAATAAGTGCCAAAGCCAGGGACCATATCAGAAAGGCATTGCGGATTTTCTTCTTTGCGTTTTCTTTTTCCCACCATTTCCCCGGCTGTATCCCCGCCAGGTAGAAGGTAATGATACCTGCAATGTTCAGGCAGATAATATTCGTAGAGAAAATAAGAAATGAATTCAGTGCATTACCGTAATAAGCTCCTCCGAGCAAAAGTCCTGCCCTGACAAGCGGAGGCACGAGTGCAGCCGCAACCATCACCCCCACCAATGATCCTCCCTGTCCGCTAAGAGCTGAGATCACCCCTGCAAATCCGCAGACCAAAGCCAGGACCACATCTTCCGCACTCAATTTCGGGTCCATCGTAATATTACCCACATCGCCTGCCAGCATACCCCAGAAAAAAGAGATAAGCAAGGCGATAACCGTAGAGACAACCCCCGTGATCATCGACTTTTTAATAATATTCCAGTCACCAAGTGTGGTTCCGAAAGCCATGGACATATTCGGCCCGAGGAAAGGGGCAATAACCATAGCCCCGATAATGATGGCCACATTATCTTTCAGTATGCCTATCCCCGCAACAAAAGATGAGAGGATCACCATTAATATAAAGTTTGTGGAAAGACTCACCGGTTCGTCTATATCACTATAAAGTTCTTCCTTACTAATGGTTATAAATTTACCAAAACCTATCTTTTTTTCTTCTTCCTTATCCGGCGTTTCCGGTTTTGGCAAAATTCCCTCTACAGGATGTATGATCACCCTGCAATTCGACCTGTTTTCAAGATTGCTCAGTAGTTCCTTGGTATGTTCGTCCCGAAGCAGGGCCTTAATTACAAGATGGCCATCCAGCGTTTCGGAAATCCATTTTTCTATAATCTCTTCTATTTCCAGAAGTCCTTCTATAGCTTCTTTATCTTCTTTTGCGATAATAATCTCTAAAAGTCTCAATGATTGGTCTGCGGATTAAGTTCGAATACTGTTATTCTTAAGCCTAAAGATACTAAAATTCTGATTTTCCCGGATAAATATGCCATATACGCTGGCCCTTAACCAATAAAAAAGCCGTTCCTAAACGGAACGGCCGGCATAATATATACTGTGAGTGATTTAATCTATCTAATTATTAAGCATTACAGGCATTACCAGCATAGTGATGTACTCTCCTTCATCCAGCCCGTCTGCCGGGGTCAGGATTCCGGCCCTGTTAGGCAGTGACATTTCCAGAGACACATCATCGGAAGTCAGGTTGTTCAGCATTTCGATAAGGAACCTGGAGTTAAAGCCTATTTGCATATCGTCGCCCTGGTATTCGCAGGTAAGCCTTTCTTCCGCTTTGTTACTGTAATCAATATCTTCGGCAGATATATTAAGTTCTGCCCCTGCAATTTTTAAACGAATCTGGTGAGTTGTCTTGTTCGAGAAAATGCTAACCCTTCTTGCGGAGTTAAGGAACTGCATTCTGTCGATATTCAGTTTGTTGGGATTTTCTTTCGGAATTACCGCTTCATAGTTCGGGTATTTACCGTCGATAAGGCGGCATACCAGTTCTACATTGTCGAAAGTAAACTTAGCGTTGCTTTCGTTGTATTCTACGGTAACTTCTGTTTCACTTCCTCCGAGGATACCTTTCAGGAGGTTCAGCGGCTTCTTGGGCATGATAAACTCTGCCACTTCACTTGCGGAAAGATCGGTACGCTGGTACTTAACCAACTTATGGGCATCTGTAGCCACAAAAGTGAGGTTTTCCGGAGAAAACTGGAAAAACACCCCGCTCATTACAGGGCGAAGATCATCGTTACCTGCCGCAAAAATGGTTTTTGCTATTGCTGTCGCCAGTACATCTCCCACAATGGAAGTAGAGCTGGGATCGGTAAGCTCTACTGTTTTCGGGAACTCAGAGGCATCCGCATAAGCCAAGGCATATTTACCGTGATTAGAACTGATCTCTATTGTATTGTTGTCTTCCATGACGAAAGTAAGCGGCTGTTCCGGGAACGTTTTCAGTATATCCAGCAATAATCTGGCCGGTACCGCAATACTCCCTTCAGCTTCGGACTCCACGTCCAGCACCGAACTCATGGTCGTTTCCAGGTCCGAAGCAGAAACCGTAAGCTTTTCCCCGCTTAATTCAAATAAAAAATTATCTAAGATAGGAAGGGTATTACTGTTGTTGATAACCCCACCCAAAACCTGTAGTTGTTTCAATAAATACGAACTGGATACAATAAACTTCATCTGTTAGTTTTTAAGGCTCCTTCCTCCAAAGAATGCGCAAAAGGAGATTTCTTATGTTCAACTACAAATATATCTTAATTATAAATTTTACAGAAAGATATTTATTAACAGGTTATGAAAATTTTCCCGATCTATTTTGGCATTCCGGACCATATCCGGATAAGGGGATTTTTTTCATTGCACTCTCCTTATCCGGATATACAAAACCAGCATCCTTCTGATTACCTGCCTAAAACAAAGGCTTTACGTCCTTACTGTTTTCCGGCTTAATATCAATCATCATTGACCGGATAAATAAAATAATAGATATATTCTATCAAACACCTGTAAAGTCATTGTTATAATCGATTAATTTTAGATTGTAAAAAAAAGTAATCTCAAACAAAAAACGCTATTATGAAAATAACCATTGTTATAGGAAGTGTACGAAGTGAAAGACACTCCCATCGCCTGGCACACTTTATAGGACAACAACTTTCCGCAAAAGGAGCCGAAACCGATATTATAGATCTGAGTATAACGCCCCTTCCCGTTTATGGTGTAAACGGACCGGAGGCGGTTCATATAGCCCCAATAGGGAGGAAACTGGAACAAAGTGATGCCCTCATCCTGGTTACACCGGAATATCATGGCAGTTTTTCCGGGGCTCTGAAAAACATGCTCGATTATTATTGGGCCGAATTTCAGAAAAAACCCATAGGTGTGGCAACGGCATCTTCCGGAAAAATGGGAGGTATTAACGCTTCTTCACAATTGCAACACGTTATCCTGAGCCTGGGAGCTTATGCCCTGCCCCTGAAACTACTTGTTCCGGAAATACACCATGCTTTTGACGACACTAATTCTCCTGTTCAGGAATCCGTCACCGGTAATACGGAAAAGTTTCTCAATGAATTTCTCTGGTATACGGATGCTATTTATCACAAAAAAGTCAGGGAGTCCTACAATGTGGTTTCCATAGATTAAATAAATACAAATACAGTGTATATGGGAGAAAGAGAAGATCGAACAGCAGAAGTAATGCAGGTATTTCGTAAAAAGGGGCCTGTAGGGTACTGGGTAAAAAAGGCCAATGATACATTTTCGAATGTTGTACGAAAGACTACTTCACACGGAAACTTTAACCGTCTGGAATGGCAATTCCTGAACACGATCAATGAAAAAGGGGATCTTCCTTCGGGTGAAGTATTGAAATTACTGGACTTCTTTACGGATGAAACCGGGATGGAAAAACTGATAAAACGCTTTGAAGCTCAAAACCTCATACGCGTCAATCGCCATCATATTTTTATAACCGAAAAAGGAAAACAGGTGTATGAAGAAGTATTACAGATACAAGAGCAGATTATAGTTAGGGCACTGGAAAACATATCTCCGGAAGCTTACACAAACTGTATAGAAACCCTGCAGATCATATTAAAAAATCTCCGTCCGTACACCCAGTAACATTAGCATTACTACCCCAACCGGAACTGTCCGGAAACGGCTTGAAAAGGTTTGTTCGGACAGTTTTTTATTTGTGGAAATCCAGTTTTTTCCGCCGAAGCTCAAAATTCTTCCCGAGATATACTTTTCTGACCATTTCATCTGCGGCCAGTTCTTCCGGCTCTCCCGCTTTCAGAATACTTCCTTCGAACATCAGGTAAGACCGCTCCGTAATGGCCAACGTTTCCTGAACATTGTGGTCGGTAATCAGGATACCGATATTTTTATTCTTAAGCTGGGCTACAATACGTTGTATATCTTCCACGGCAACGGGATCAACCCCGGCGAAAGGCTCATCCAGTAAAATAAAGTTCGGATCTGTGGCCAATGCCCTGGCTATTTCGGTCCGTCTTCGTTCCCCCCCGGAAAGCAGGTCGCCCCTGCTCTTACGGATATGTCCCAAACCAAACTCTTCAATAAGTGCCTCCACCTTCATATGCTGCTCTTTTTTAGAGAGCTTGGTAAGCTGTAGAACACTCAGGATATTCTCTTCGATACTGAGTTTCCGGAATACGGAAGCCTCTTGCGCCAGGTAACCGATACCGTTTTGCGCCCTTTTATACATAGGATATTTAGTAATGTCCAGACTATCCAGATAAATATTCCCTCCATTAGGCTTAATAAGGCCTACGATCATATAAAAAGAGGTGGTCTTTCCTGCTCCGTTAGGACCGAGAAGACCTACGATCTCCCCCCGGTTCACCTCCAGGGAAATCCCTTTCACTACTTGCCGTCCCTTATAGGACTTCATTATATTTTCAGCTCTCAGCTTCATTTGCGACTTCGCTTAGAAAGTAAAAATACAAAAAACATCCGGCTGCCCGGTTACCTCTTGCCGGTTTAGGTTTCCTTTAACTATCCGGAAGACCTTATTTTTTTGCAAAATATCAACATCTTGTACCGGACGGCTAGCTGGATTCTCCTGCTTTGGCTTCCAACGCATCCCAAAATTCATAGGCCCTTCGCAGGTGTGGAATCACTATAGTTCCCCCTATGAGGGTAGCTATCCCGAGGGCTTCCATAACCTCTTCCCCGCTAAGCCCTTCTTTATGGCAACTTTCCAAATGATACTTCACACAGTCGTCACAACGAAGTACTGCAGAAGCCACCAAACCGAGAAGTTCTTTGGTACGTACATCCAGGGTACCGGGCATATAAGCATTGGTATCCAGGTTGAATATACGCTTTATGATCTTATTGTTATCCGCCAGAATACGATCGTTCATCCTGGAACGGTAGTCGTTGAATTCCTCTACTATATCAGCCATTTTTTCCGTTCTTTAAATTTATTGTCCTCTTACGGTTTCCTCAGCGCTTTTTCCTCCTTTTCCTGCCTACGAAGCACAAATCTGGATATGACGATACTCACTTCATACAGGATGATAATAGGGATGGATACAATAATCTGGCTGGTAATATCCGGAGGCGTAATCACGGCCGAAAGTATCAGTACTATAACCAGGGCCACCTTTCGGTACTTCTTCAGGAATTCCGGGGTTACCAGTCCTATTTTGGTCAGAAAATATATAAGAATCGGCAATTCGAAGACGAGTCCGCAGGAAATCACCGAAGTACGTACCGTAGCTATATAGGAACTAAGGTCTATATCATTATGCACTTCCGGGCTTACCTGATATGAAGTCAGGAAGTTTATGGACAGTGGTGATATGACATAATAACCGAATGCCACCCCCATAAAAAACAACAGGGAAGCAATGACGATAAAACCTCTGGCATTATTTTTCTCATTATCATATAATCCCGGGCTTATAAAACGCCAGAATTCGTACAATACATAAGGGAAGGCCAATATAAACCCTGCCCAGATGGCGGTCCAGATATGCGCGGAGAACTGGCCGGCCATGGTTCGGCTCTGAATCTGAAACGGCAGCTCTTCCGTACAGAAACTATCGTCCATCCCCAGGCTCTGTGATATTTTACAAAAGAATTCGTAAGTTACGAAATCGGCCTTTTTGGGTCCGAAAATAATCGTGTCAAAAATAAAGTCCTTAGCCAGAAATGCCATAAACCCTACAATTACCACAGCTAATGTTGCCCGTATAAGATGCCAGCGGAGCTCTTCCAAATGGTCGAGGAAAGACATCTCCTCCTGTTTCTTTTTTGCCATTATATGATTCCTTCTTTAATTAGGTTATGCAAATGGATAACTCCGGCATACTCGCCATCTTCTTCGACCAGGAGTTGTGATATACTGTTTTTTTCCATAATTTCCATGGCATCCACAGCCATAGCGTCGGCCTCGATACTCTTCGGATTCTCACTCATAATATCCCTGGCCGTAAGACCATTTATATTATCGTACTTATTGAGCATTCGTCTTATGTCCCCATCGGTAACGACTCCTAAGATCTTTCCGCCCTCAATTACAGCCGTAGCCCCGAGCATTTTTTCCGATATTTCCACAATCACCTTCCTTACGTCCATATCCGGACTTACCTGAGGTTTCATGTTAACCGATGAAATATCGCGCACCCGAAGGTACAATTTTTTACCCAGCGATCCCCCCGGATGGTATTTGGCAAAATCCCTGCTGGTAAATCCTCTCAGGTTTAAAAGACAGATGGCCAGGGCATCTCCTATAACCAATTGTGCCGTAGTGCTGGTAGTAGGCGCCAGGTTGTTCGGGCAGGCCTCTTTTTCCACATAAGCATTGAGAATAAAATCTGCCTGTTGGCCCAACAGCGAGTCCCGGTTGGAGGTGATGGCTATGAGTTTATTGGTACCGTTCTTGAGCAATGGTACCAAAACTTTTATTTCGGGAGTATTGCCACTTTTAGAGATACATATCACAATATCATCTTCCTGGATGGTCCCCAGATCCCCATGAATAGCATCAGCGGCATGCATGAATATGGCAGGCGTTCCGGTAGAGTTCAGGGTAGCTACTATTTTTGTAGCTATAATCGCACTTTTTCCGATCCCTGTTATGATTACTCTCCCTTTACTATTGAATATATACTCTACTGCACCGGAAAATTCATCATCTATCAAAGATTTCAGGTGACTTATAGCGCTACTTTCAATTTCAATTACTTCTTTTGCAACCGCTTTTATAGCCTCGTTATTACTCAAAATTTTTTTAAAGATTTATTGTTTGTAATAATTATAGAATGTTATATCTTTAGTTGTGCAAATGTATGTAAAATAGTAAAACGATAGAATGAGTTCAGTTGAAATTGACTTGCATAAAAAGTTAAAGCAATATTTCGGTTTTAACCAATTCAAAGGATTACAGGAAGGTGTAGTAAGAAGTATAGTTGATAATCACAACACATTTGTGATCATGCCTACGGGCGGTGGAAAATCGCTCTGCTATCAGTTGCCGGCATTGGTCGAAGAAGGTACGGCAATTGTGGTTTCTCCCTTGATCGCACTAATGAAAAATCAGGTGGATGTCCTTCGGGGCATATCTTCCAATAACGGTATTGCCCACGTACTTAATTCTTCCCTCACCAAAAATGAGGTAAAAACCGTGATGCAGGACATCCGGGAAGGAACGACCAAGTTGCTTTACGTAGCGCCCGAATCCCTTACAAAAGAAGAATACATCGATTTTCTGAGATCCGTAAAGGTCTCTTTTGTAGCTATTGACGAAGCACACTGTATCTCGGAATGGGGGCACGATTTCCGACCGGAATACCGAAACCTCCGGACTATTATTAAACGGCTGGGAGATGACGTTCCCATCATTGCATTAACCGCCACAGCTACGCCGAAAGTACAGGAAGACATCCTTAAAAATCTCGCAATTACGGATGCCAATACTTTTAAAGCCTCCTTCAACCGCCCTAACCTCTTTTACGAGGTACGTCCGAAGACCAAAAATGTAGATGCCGACATCATACGCTTTGTAAAACAAAATTCCGGAAAGTCAGGTATAATCTACTGTCTGAGCAGAAAACGTGTTGAAGAACTGGCACAGACACTCCAGGTAAACGGCATTAGTGCCGTGCCGTATCATGCAGGGCTTGACGCCAAAACCAGGGCCAAGCACCAGGACATGTTCCTTATGGAAGATGTAGACGTTGTGGTGGCTACTATCGCTTTTGGCATGGGGATCGATAAACCCGATGTACGATTTGTCATTCACCACGACATCCCCAAAAGTATTGAGAGTTATTACCAGGAAACCGGGAGAGCCGGAAGGGACGGCGGTGAAGGCCATTGTCTCGCTTTCTACGCCTATAAGGACATTGAAAAACTGGAGAAATTCATGGCCGGGAAACCCGTGGCCGAACAGGAAATAGGTCATGCTCTCCTACAGGAAATGGTAGCCTATGCCGAAACCTCTATGTCTCGCCGAAAGTTCATTCTGCACTACTTCGGTGAAGAATTTGACGAAGTAAACGGCGAGGGTGCGGATATGGATGACAACATCCGGAACCCCAAGAAAAAACACGAAGCCAAAGACGATGTGGTTAAATTGCTTTCCGTAGTGAAAAGCACCAATCAGAAATTCAAGGCCAAAGAAGTAGTAAACGTCCTGGTAGGCAAAGTCAACGCCCTTATAAAATCTCATAAAACGGATGAAAAACCATTCTTCGGAACAGGTAAGGAAAAAGAAGGAAAACACTGGATGGCCCTTATCCGGCAGGTATTGGTAGCCGGAATGCTGAAAAAGGAGATCGAAACTTACGGAGTACTTTTCCTTACGAAAGAAGGTAAAGACTTCCTCGAATCCCCTCATTCCTTTATGATGACAGAGGACCACACCTATGAAATGGTAGAGGATGATGCTATAGTTACCGCCAAAAAGGGCGGAGCAGCAGTAACCGACGAAACTCTTTTGCGAATGCTGAAAGAACTACGGAAAAAAGAAGCCCAGAAAATGGGTGTTCCGCCATTCGTTGTTTTCCAGGACCCCTCTCTCGAAGATATGGCCCTCAAATATCCGATAGACTTCAAAGAGCTGCTCAATGTTCACGGAGTAGGCGAAGGTAAAGCCAAGAAATACGGCAAACCATTTACGGACCTCATTACCAGGTACGTTGAAGACAATGATATTATTCGTCCGGATGATCTTGTCGTAAAAAGTACCGGTGCCAATTCCGCCTTAAAACTCTACATCATTCAAAATGTGGACCGCAAACTGCCTCTGGATGATATTGCTAATGCCAAAGGTCTGACCATGAATGATTTTATCAAAGAAATGGAACAGATCGTATATAGCGGCACCAAACTGAATATAGATTACTGGATAGACGACATACTTGACGAAGACCAACAGGAAGAGTTATACGATTATTTTCTGGACGCCGAATCGGACAAAATCTCCGTTGCTATGGACGAGTTCGACGGTGACTATGAAGATGAAGAGATCCGCCTGTACCGTATTAAATTTATAAGCGAAGTGGCCAATTAGCAGCCTATTACCGGCAGAGTACCTCTTCTACCCCCAATATTCACCGAACGGAAAACGGTGTTCATAACAATACTTTTCCGGTTTTTTGCCCCCCTTCTTACCATACCAAACCTCATTCCCAAAACTTTAGGAAAACATTAATTCCTATATTTCCCTTTTTATATATATTTGACAAATTTATATAGTTTACAATGAGAAAAATACTTTATTTGGCGCTATCCATGGTTTTCGCATGCAATAGCTCCCAAAAAACAACGGCACCTTCTAAAGAGGCTCCTTCGTATGATCCGGAGCCTTATGCTAAAATCATTACCGAACAGGATCTTAAAGATCATCTCTACACCTATGCTTCTGATGAATTCGAAGGAAGGGAAACCGGAAAACCCGGACAAAAAAAGGCTGTAGAATACCTTAAAAACCACTATGTCGAACTAGGCATCCCGGCCGCACAGGGTAATGGCGATTATTTCCAGGAAGTTCCTCTGGAAATCAGTGGTATGCCCGACGGTTCCCTGAGCATAAACGATAAAAAATTTGAAATGGGAGAAGACTTTGTCACTTTCCAATCTCCCGCCCACAACGAATATACTGCAAACGAGATCATCTTTGCCGGCTATGGTATAGAAGACGCTGCTTATTCCGACTACAAAGACCTGGATGTAGAAGGTAAGGTAATCGTAACTATAGTAAGTGAGCCTAAAAACACGGATGGCACCTACGTGATTTCCGGAACCACTTCCCCATCCAAATGGTCCGACATTAAAATATCCATGCCCGACAGGCTGGACGCTGCTATGAAAAAAGGGGCAAAAGGCATGTTGATGCTGGACCAGAACAACTACGAAATGATCGCCCAGCAATTCCAGTTTATGAAAGAAAGGGCCGGAGACGGCAGAATGCAACTGAAAAGCGGGGAAGAAGATGATTTCTTCTTTACTTTTATTAATGAAAACGTAGCCGGGCAAATCAGCGCTGATCTTAAAAAACTGGATAAGGGTGCAGCTATTCCCGTTAATTTCCAGCTAGAGTTCACAGGAGAATCCAAAGAGATCAGTTCGGAAAACGTAGTGGCTTTTATTAAAGGCTCCGAAAAACCGAACGAATACCTGGTTATATCCTCTCACCTGGACCATATCGGTGTAACCGAAGACGGACAGATAAACAACGGCGCTGACGATGACGGTTCCGGTTCCGTAGCACTGCTGGAAATTGCCAAAGCATTCAAAAAAGCCGCAGATGCCGGAAATACTCCTAAACGTTCGGTAGTATTCCTTCATGTGACCGGAGAAGAAAAAGGGCTTTTAGGTTCCGATTATTATACCAGGAACCCTATTTTTCCCCTGGAAAATACTGTGGCCGACCTTAACATTGATATGATTGGCCGTATAGATCCGAAAAGAGAAGGAAACAGAAATTATGTCTACCTCATCGGTTCGGATAAACTAAGTACAGAACTGCATAACCTCTCTGAGGAAGTAAACAAAAAATACTGTAATATCGAACTGGATTACACCTACAACGACGATAACGACCCTAACAGGTTCTATTATCGCAGTGACCATTATAACTTTGCAAAAAACAATATTCCCGTTATTTTCTATTTTAACGGTACGCACGAAGATTATCACAGACCGGGGGATACACCGGATAAAATAAACTATGACCTGTTGGAAAATCGTACCCGGCTGGTATTTTACACCGCCTGGGAGATTGCCAACCGCGAAAACCGGCCGGTAGTGGATAAGGCAGTAGAAGAGTAAGAAACAACAGCTCTCAGATAAAAAATCCTGGAAGAATATTCTCTCCGGGATTTTTTATTGGTCCCTTTCATGACTTTACGTTTTCCAGATATTCTTCTATCTCTCTTACCGTCTGTCTGGCTGATCTGTTGACGCCTATTATAGTTGCCGTAGCGTACCCGGTCCAGCTTCCGTATCCAACCAACCATAAACCGGGAACTTCCATGGACCCGGTCCCTTTTGTACGAATAATCCCATTCTCACCCGGCGTAATCAGGTTCTTCAGAAAGGCCGTGGCATATCCGAAACCTGTGCACCAGATAATCGCATCAAAAGCTTCTTCAGTCCCGTTTTCCCATATTACGCCTTCCTCAGACATGCCTGTAAAGGCCCCTTCGGATATTAATACTCCTCGTTTACGGGCGTCTTTTACAGAAGGGACCATTACTATATTACCCAGGTTATAACCCGACCTATCGAATGGTTTTCCCTCCTGTTCCGCTTTGTACTTTGCCGTAGCTACATTAAAAAGATAATATCCGTCCACATCATCCGTCAGGAATTCCGGTTCCTTCTTCGTCGCCCATTTTATTTCACGACAGTACAAAGATATTTCTGCCGTGATCTGCGCTCCGGAATTCCCTTCTCCCACTACCAATACCTTTTGCCCCGCAAACGGCTCCGGTTTACGATAATCTACCGAATGCAGCTGTATACCTTTATACTTTTTCCTTCCTTCCACTTCGGGAATGATCGGGTTAGCACATGTTCCCGTTGCACCGATTACCGTTCTTGCATAAAAATCCCCCTTAGTGGTTATGAGCCTGAATACCCCGTCATGCTGTTCCACATCATCCACGCAGAACGGCCGCTCTACAGGAAAACCGTAGCGTTCTTCATACTTACCAAGGTAGTTTATGACTTCCTCTCTTGCCGGAAACCTCCCTTCGGACTTCGGCATCAGCCAGCCGGGCAATGAGCTGTATTCTGCAGGAGAAAACAAAGTAAGACTATTCCAGGTACTTTGCCAGGCCCCGCCACTTTCCTCCCGATCGTCCAGGATCAGGTAATTCAGTTTTGCCCTTCTTAGATAATATCCGCATGCGAGACCGCTTTGCCCTCCGCCGATCACGATAACATCATAAACAGTACTCATAGTCTAATCCTTATTTTCAAGTTAGAACTTTATGCAAATATCCAAAAACAAAACATTAATTATTATATCGTAATATTACGATAATATATTTATCTCTAAAAGGTCATTTTATTTTTTATAATTATGTGATGATTAAAAAAACTTGATTACGGAAGCTTTACGATAGAAAATTTATAAAATTCGATTACATGGGATTTAACTTTAAAGCATAAAAAAAGAGCATCCTATCAAGAATGCCCTTTCAGGGTGGAAGACCGGTCTCGAACCGGCGACCTCTAGAACCACAATCTAGCGCTCTAACCAACTGAGCTACAACCACCATTTAATTGCGGATGCAAAGGTAATTTTTTATCCCTCATTCGCAAAGAAAAAATGCAATTTTTTATATCAAATCATTCAGGGAATGTACGGCCACATAGCGTTCCGCCGTAAATCCTTCTGCGTAATCCACTCCGACTATACGACCTAAATCCCTGGCCCTGTAGGTAATACTATCCAAAAAATTCCTGCTGCTGATCGGTGTCTCCGGCTCCTTACTATCCGGGTCAAAAAACTGTGATGTATAGGCCGAAACGGCCTCTGCTTTCAAATGTATAAAACCGGTCACATCTACAACCACATCCGGCTCCAGGTTTTTCCACTGAATGTAGTGATAAACATGTTTCGGCCGCCACGCCTCCTGACCGGTGTCTATCTTTACCAGCCCGCTTAAAAAACAAGCGTCACTGGCTAATTTACTTCCTTTTCCGTGATCGATATGCCTGTCATCAACAGCATTGCAAAGCACTACTTCCGGGCGATACTTGCGTATAATCTTTATTATCTCCAGTTGGTGTTCTTTGTCATTCACAAAGAAACCGTCAGCAAACGCCAGGTTTTCCCTTACGGTCACCCCCAGTATTTCAGCGGCACGGACCGATTCTTTATCGCGTAACTCCGCAGATCCCCTGGTCCCTAATTCACCCCGGGTGAGGTCGAGTATCCCCGCTTTTTTACCTTGTGCTACTTCCTTGGCTATTGTTGCCCCGCATCCCAGTTCCACATCGTCGGGATGTGCCCCGATAGCTAATATATCCAATTTCACCTGTGACTTCCTTTCCCTTAAATGATTATTAAAAAATTCTCTCTGCAAAATTATTATTCCAAACCGAAAGAAAAGACTCCTTCACTCTTTTCTTTCGGTTTTTATGATTTCTTTTATCCTACAAGCTCCGTCACTTTGGCCAGGGCCTCTTCTATATCTTTTATAAGATCTTTTTTATCTTCGATTCCTACGGAAAAACGAAGTAATCCGTCGGATATACCTTGCTTTTGCCTTTCTTCGGCACTCAACAGGGCATGGGAAGTAAGCATGGGAGAACTTATGGTGCTTTCCACCCCGGCCAGGCTCATGGACGGTTTTATTAATTGGAGTTCCTGCATAAACTGCCGGGCATCCAATCCGTCACGGAGTTCAAAAGATAACATTCCTCCGAAACCTTTCATTTGCTGTTTTGCCAGGGCATAGTCCGGATGACTTTTTAGGCCGGGATAATACACGGCAGATACATCGGGATGCTTTTGCAGGAACCTCGCCAGTTTCCTCGCATTACGGTTCTGCGCTTTTACGCGTAACCCGAGTGTTTTTATACTTCGTTCCAACAGCCATACCGTATAATCGCCCAGATTTCCCCCGAAATTCTTACCGAACTTCAAAACTTTCTCCATGTGTTCTTCGGAACCTGCGACAGCCCCAGCCAGTATATCACTGTGCCCACCGAGGTATTTGGTGGCACTGTGTATCACCAGATCTATACCAAAATCAATGGGGTTTTGGTTCACCGGGCTGGCAAAAGTATTATCGAGCATAGATACCAGACCATGCTTTGAAGCTATTCCGGCTACGGCTTTTATATTGGTAATCGTAAGCAACGGGTTGGAGGGGGTTTCTATATAAATAACCTTTGTGTTTTTCCGGATACAGGCTTCAAAATCTTCAGGCGTGCATCCTTCGGTAAAAGTATATTCGATCCCGAATTTCTGAAATTCTTCTGTTACCAGGTTAAAAGTCCCACCATACAGGGTCTTTTGCAGCACCACATGGTCGCCCTGGCGCAGGAACGCCATCAAGGCTGTGCTGATCGCGGCCATGCCGCTACCAAACAGCAACGCTTTCTCCGCGTGCTCCAGCGCTGCAATCTTACGGGAAAGGGCCTCCTGGTTCGGTGTATTGAAATAACGGGGATAGCGTTTGGCCTCCACATTTTCGAAAGCATAGGAAGTTGCCATGTACAAAGGAGATATTGCCCCCTGGTATTTCTCATCCCGAAGTTCTCCTTCATGCACACACAAAGTGTTAAATTCTGTTTTTTTGTCTTTCATAAGGGTTACGTTTATATTTCAGGTTCTTGCTGACTCAAACAGTGAAAACTCCCCAATCCCCAGATAATCTCCGTCGAATCTATCCCCACTACTTCCCTGTCTTTAAAACAGTCCTGAAGAATGGAAAGGGCTTTGTCATCCTGCTCACAATTATAGGTAGGCACTATGACGGATTTGTTGGCTATATAAAAATTCGCATAAGAGCAGGGCAAACGCATGTCTTCATAGACCAGTTTATCCGGCATTGGCAATTCTATAACATTCAATTGTTTTCCGTCCTGAAGGCGCATTCCCTTCAGTTGTTTTAAATTTTGACGGAGCAACTCGTAATTTTCATCATTTTTATCTTCCTCTACTACCGTAACCACTGTATTTTCGTTGATAAAACGAACGGTATCGTCTATATGTCCGTCCGTATCATCCCCCACAATACCTTCATCTACCCACAAGATATGGTCCACCCCGTAGAAATTTACCAGGTATTCCTCTATCTGCGCTTTATTCAAATGAGGATTCCGATTTTTGTTAAGCAAACAGCAACCGGAGGTAAGCACAGTTCCTTTTCCGTTAAAATCCACTGATCCGCCTTCCATAACAATCCCGGGATGATATACCGGAATACCGTAATGGGAAGCGATTTTCGTAGGAATGACATCATCCAGGTCGTAAGGAGGGTACTTATCACCCCAGGCATTATACCCCCAATCCACGATCACTTTTTTAATATTCGCATCCGGATTAATCAGGAATGCGGGGCCGTGATCCCGGCACCAGGCATCATTGGTCGGATGTATAAAGAACGACACTCTACTCAGGTCTACCTCCTGCTTACGCAATTCTTCGATGGCAAAACGTTTCATGGCTTCGTCACAGACATTGATACACACCTGCTCACCCCTGGTCAGTTCTTTGATAAAACTTACATAACCAGGGTAAATAGTATGTATTTTTCCCGGCCAGGACGCTTCTTTATGAGGCCAGCTAAGCCAGGTAGCTGTATGGGGATAAAATTCCGCAGGGAAGTAATATCCAAATTCCTTAGGGGTTGAAAAGTTATTCTTCATCAATAAAACGCCTGGTAATAGGTTGATAAGAATCAATTCTTCTGTCCCGTAAAAACGGCCAGTGCGTCCTGTAAGTATCGGATTTTTCCGTGTTTATTTCCCGAACAGCAATTTCTTCATTTTCATGGGATGCCTGATAAAGAACGGTTCCGAAAGGATTTGAAATAAACGACCCTCCCCAGAACTTCATGGCGCCGTCCTGCTCCGGGCCTACCCGGTTTACACTCACTACATGCACTCCATTAGCTATGGCATGACTTCGTTGTATGGTCTGCCATGCATTATATTGTTCGGCATTCGTCTCTTCATCCTGCGAAGAGGCCCATCCGATGGCTGTGGGATAGAACAGTATTTCAGCTCCCATGAGCGAGGTTATCCGGGCTGCTTCAGGATACCATTGATCCCAGCAGATAAGCACTCCTATAGTCGCATAACGGGTGCGGAATACTTTATATCCCAGGTCTCCGGGGGTAAAATAAAATTTCTCGTAATATGCGGGATCATCCGGGATATGCATTTTCCTGTATTTTCCCAGATAGGTACCATCCGCATCGATCACAGCCGTTGTATTGTGGTACAGCCCCTGTGCACGTTTTTCAAAAAGGGAGGCAATTACAACAACTCCTTGTTCCTTCGCCACAATCGCAAGTGCCTCGGTAGAAGGTCCGGGAATAGCTTCGGCCAGTGTAAAGTTATCGTAGTCTTCCGTATCGCAAAAATAAAGAGAGGTAAACAATTCCTGAAGGCATACGATCTGCGCTCCTTCTGAAGCCGCTTTTTTTATTCTCTCAATAGCTTTTTCCAGGTTCTTCTGTTTGTCGGCAACACACGTGGTCTGAACAAGTCCTATTTTAACTTTTGTCATTCGTATTTTCTCAACTTTTAATCCAATCGGTAATGGCAGGATCGTTTGGTAAGGTTCTCGGGGCAATAACTTTTACCAAGTGACCGGACTCATCGATCAGGTATTTCTGGAAATTCCATTCTACTTCCGAATCTTCCTTGCCATTCTTCGCTTTTTGGGTAAGGAACTCATACACCGGATGCATGTCTTTACCTTTCACGGAAATTTTGCTCATCATAGGAAAAGTCACCCCGTAATTCTGTTTACAAAAAGCAGCAATCTGTTCATCACTTCCGGGCTCCTGACCTCCGAAATTGTTAGCAGGAAAACCGACGATCACAAAATCATTGTTCTTATACATGTCGTAAAGTTCCTGCAGGCCTTCGTATTGTGGGGTAAGCCCGCATTCACTTGCCGTATTTACCACCATGATCTTCTTCCCTTTTAAATCACTGAAATCAAATTTATTTCCATACAGGTCTTCCACTTCAAACTGGTAAATGGTTTCTTTATTCATAATATTTTGTTTTTGCGCATATCCTGTCACAAACAACAGTATAAATGCGGGGATTAACAGTTTTTTCATAACTCCGAATATTTACATCTAAGGTAATTATATTTAAGGGTAATACAAAAGACAAAATAAGAAATAAAAACTCCCGGATACCGACAGTTCCTTTAGAGGATACTGACTCTATCCGGGAGTTTATTCCTGGTGAGAATTTACAATTTATTCTGCTCCGGGAATCTCTTTTAATACAAGGTTCCTCCAGTACACTTTTATTCCTCCTCCGTCGTGGATCTGCAGCGCTATTTTACCGTTGGCCTCTCCTATTTTATCATCTGTGAAATCGATCATCTGTTCCCCGTTGAGCCAGGTAGTAACATGATCGTCCTGTACTTTTATTTTCATATGGTTCCACTCACCGTATTTGAGTATTTTTTCCTTTTCGGGCTCTGGTTTTATCAGCCATCCCCGGCCATAGGATTCGTAAACTCCCCCGGTATAAAGATCGGGTGGGGCAACTTCTACCTGCCATCCGGAAATTTTAGTACCTTCTATTTCAGAGCGGAAGAAAACACCGCTGTTACCGTCGGCTTCCTGCAAAAATTCCACATCCAGTTCAAAATTCCTGTAGCTTTTGTCCGTGGCCAGGTACCCGTATTCTTTGTCCGGGCCGCTTTCGGCAATAAGGAGACCATCTTCCACATACCATTTTTCCGTACCGTATATTTCCCATCCGGTAAGGTCTTTTCCGTTAAAGAGTTCTGTTTTTCCTGAATTACATCCGCTCAGGGCCAAAGCCATCAGGCAGGCCAGTAATCCGTTTTTCATAGTGTAAATTCTCATAATTTTCTAATTTTAATATTTTTAAACCATATAAAACTTCCGTGATCCTGCAGACCGATAAGTCCGGATTTGGCCTTGCCATAGTCGGGAAAGTCTTTCCACTTACCTTCGGTCTTTCGCTTTTTCCAGTCATCGGACCACGGCTCAAACGCTACCGTCTTTTTACCATTGAGCCAATAGGTGACTTTTTCCGGGGTAAATACGATAAGTGTCGAGTTCCATTCTCCCGCGGGTTTTACCGCCCCTTCATAATCGGGAGTATACATACCGTAGTCGGCTCCTATAGACTGCCAGTCTTCCAGTTTTTCCGGAAAGCCTACCTGGTCTATAACCTGGTATTCGGGAGCGTTGTAGTAAGGAGCATCGTATTGTTCTCCTTCCAGTACGTGGTAGAAAACCCCGCTGTTACCTCCTTCGGCTATTTTCCACTCCATGGAAAGTTCGAAATTCCCGAAAGGTTCTTTTCCGTATACAATATCACCTCCTATGTCGCTTCCCCTGCCAAGGGATTTCAGCGTGCCGTCTTCAACCACCCAGCCATCGGGCAGGGTTTCCTGGTTATAGCCACGCCATCCGTCTGCGGTATTCCCGTCGAAAAGCAATATCCAGTTTTCGGATTTTTCCTTATCGGTCAAGGTATTGTCTTTACGGGACGTCTCCATGGCATTCGGTGTTTCCGCTTCCTTTTGCTGTTCTTTTTTCTCGGTCTTGCAGGCTCCGAAAAGCAGGGTTGCTACGCCAAGAGTAATCAGTATTTTCTTCATGTTTATACGTTTTTTTAAATGAAATATCTCCGGATCAGTGATGGACTATCTTTCTTTTTATCCCACTACTTTCATTTGTACCGGGTCCCACTGGATATATTTATTCTGAAAATAACTATCATTGCACAACAATGCCGGAGCTGCGGCACGGAAACCAAATACGGGATCTTCCGCTACTGTCCCTCCATGACGAATGGCATGGAAAAAGTTGGCAAAATGGTCGTAATGGGCTCCTTTGTATCCTTTTTCCGCCTGATACACGATCTCTGTAGGCGGAAGAATTTTCTTTCTGCCCGCATATCCGCCTGCTTCTTTTGCTTTTTCCTGGAGAAAAGGATCTGCATCCACGTGGTTGTTCCGTTTCAATACAACATCGTCCCAGGTAATATCCATCGAACCTTTGCTTCCCACAATTTTGAGGTATGTGGACCCACTGGTACCGTCTACAAAATTACAACGCAGGGACAGGTTAAAACCGGGATGTTGTTTGGTTTCGGGATAGTTGAACATTCCCATTAAAACATCCGGCACTTCACGGCCGTCTTCCCAATAGCGTAGTCCACCCATGGCCGATATTTTATCCGGTCCGTACGAACCGGTTACAAAGTGTAAACTGGAAAACAGGTGTACAAAAAGGTCTCCGGACATTCCGGTACCGTAATCCAGGTAATTTCTCCAACGGAAAAAACGTAGCGGATCGAAAGGATGTTTTTTTATGTTGGAAATATACCGGGCCCAATCTACTGTTTTTTCCGAAGCATCTTCCGGCACTGCGTATTGCCAGGCTCCCAGGGGGGAGTGCCTTGCCCAGAAACCTTCTGCGTAGTTGATGTCTCCTATGGCTCCTTCAGCCAAAAGTTGTTTTGCCTTTTCGTTACCGAGAGAAGAAAGCCCCTGACTCCCGACCATATATATTTTTCCGGATTTTTTCCAGGCGTTGATCAACTCATGCCCCTCATCTACGGAATGGACCATCGGTTTTTCGCAATACGCATGCTTCCCGGCGTTCAGGGCGTCGATACTGATTTGTTTATGCCAATGGTCGGGGGTACCTATAATAACGGCATCAATATCCTTCCGCTTTAGTATTTCTTTATAATCTTTTGTTTTGAATAAATGGTTTCCCCATTTCTCACCTGCCTGGTCCAGGCGTCCGTCATAAAGATCACAAACAGCTATCATTTCTACGTTGTCATGTTTGAGAGCAGTATTCATGTCTTCTGTCCCCATTCCCCCCGCACCTATAAGGGCAAGTTTCAGTGTCTTTTCTTCGGAGGGATTGGCTGCCGATCTGTTCAAATAAGTGACCGCACGGCCCTGCTTACCAATGGTGTCCTTAGCAAGGATTGCCGGGGTTACTGCAGTTGCCGCTCCCGCTAATCCAAGGTTTTTCAAGAACGACCTTCTGTTGTTCTCCATACTCGGTTGATTTTAAAGTTTAACTGTCGTAAACTTACTGACACACGGGATATTAACCGGGGTAATATTCGGGGTAACGATTAAAATTATATCATTTTAATTAGTACATGACAAAATTAGATTTTGGCACTATTTGTCGGAAAATCAGTTTTACCCTAGCCCTAAAGGGAATCCGATTTTCCTCGTCCCGATATTTATCGGGATCTCCCTTTAGGGGCGGGGTCAAAATTCCGAAAGCTTTCGGGAGAGGAAAATCCCTCGGAATGGAATTTTGTCATGTACTAAAATCGTTTTTATTACAATTGAACCGGGAAATCCGGTTTATACATTTCTCCATAAAAATTCTCGTATAGTTTCCTGTAATTATCTATCACCTTTTTGGCAAGAGTGTGTTTTCCTCCCCTGACCAGAATAGATACCTTTTGCCGTACTGCGGGTTCATAGAGAGGATCGGTAGTTAGAATGGCACGGATAATACGAAGTTCTTCTTCATCCGTGAACCGATCCGGGTTCTCCATACAGGGCACAAGCACATCCAGGACCGTGTTGGCATAATCGGACTTAAAAGCGTCTATCCACTCCAGTTCGGTTTGAGGTAGTATGGGGCCACGACTTACCATATCGGCCCATTTTAGTATATCTTCTTTACCAGGCATTATTTCTTTATGTTCTGAAAATACCGGGATTCTCCGGTCTATTTTCCAAATATCTATCTCTACATTATTTCCTGTTTCCAGTCGCCACATTTTATTGGCATAAACAATGTGTACATCCAATTCATTTTCAAAAATATTGCGGATCTCCTTGATATGCGTGCTGCGGTTGTTTTTCACACTCTCCGAAGAAAAACCCGGCCAGAGTAAATTCCCCATTTTTCGGGACGACACCCCTCCTTCTTTGAGCGTATACAGAATTAGCAGGAGAAGGAGTTCTTTTCTTTTTGGTGACAAACGAAAGGTAATGTCTTCTCCACTGCTACCGATGAGCTTAAATTCATCCAGCAGCTGTATTCTGCCTTTTCT
>NZ_JBRKIT010000030.1:0-3949 GCF_052983395.1 Sinomicrobium halophytocola | reverse complement strand
TTGATATATTTCTGATTTTTGTTCAAGTGTGGGTTGATCCCAAAGGTTGAAAAAAATCGGTTCATGAGTAAAGCGTTGTGGTTCATGGTCTTGATGTCTGTCATAGAGAACGCTCCGCGTTGTTCTTTGGGAATGTTTAACCAGTGAGCTGCCTTGGCGAGATTGGTAGCGGTCAGTGCCATATTGAAGTGGAAGTCGAGTTTGTTCTCACTACGGGCCTGACAGTTTTCCAGTGTGGTATGTTGTTTGGCATCCCGATAGATGAACTCGATCTGGAAACGTAGGCGGTAATACTTCACTATGGTTGTTGCATTGAATGTTGTGTTGGTAGAAAAATACAGCTTATATTTTTTCCCACAAGGTACCCGTACCACCCTGATATTGCGTTCCAAGGCTACCGAATAGAGTACGGCAGTCATGGCCAGAGTCCCGTCTTCCAGTTCCACGGTTTGGAAATGGTCATCACGGATGTCTTTATGTATGACTTTACCATCATATTTTTTGGGCCTGCCCCTGCCGCTTTTTTTGGGGCCAAGGTAGAGGTCTCTGAGATTGGCATCGTCCCGCAGCCTACCCACAAAATGGAATCCTGCCCCACAAACAGTATCGATAAAGGTCTTCTTGGTGAACCAGGCATCGGCTACCACCACACGGGAGAGTCCGGATAAGCTATTGCTGGAGGTAGCGAAACAGTCCGCATAAAGTTCGGCCAGTGATTTATCACAAGACGCATCGGTTAGCGTCTGGCGGGCATCCAAGTGAAAACCGGTATGGTTGTCCACATCAATGGCGGCCATGCCCAGGAGTTCCAGTCCGCGTTTGACCCCTCCGGCCTGTCCTGACCAGAAATAGCCGAGCCCCGGGGTTTTCTTGCCTGATTTGGCAATGTAACTGGGATCGATGGCAATCACGTAATGTCCGCTGCCGTGCTGTTGGACCAGTTCTTTATTGAACCCAAGGAAATCGAAAGGCTTTTCGAATTGGATACGAAAACGCTGTTCACTATATTTGCTGTATCTTTCCAATTGTCGGAAGTTGATACGGCCCTTGATGGACAAGAACAGGGTGAAAGTCTCCACCATGAAACGCTGCCTGGAGGCGTTGATATTTTGCATATTAAACAATATGTTGACTATCTATGTTTTGTATAGGTTATAACCCTTGGTGACCATATCTTATAAACGTCTTGGAAAATACTATTAAAATACTGAAAACCAATTGTTTATTAAAATTTTCTCATCCCTTTTTATACACTTATTTCATTATAAATCAGAAACTTTTATCAAAGTGTAACACAGTATTGAGTAAAAGAAACGGTAGCTCAATAGCCACGCCTTTAAGGTCTTTATCTGCAAAATGAAAACAAATGATTAGCAAAATTCCCACAGCCATTAAAAAATTTCCCCAAACAAATGTTTTAGGAAAAAGAATCATTACAGCACTTAGCATTGTAACGGCCCCGGTAATCATCAGTCCGGTTTTATTGAAATTCCACTTACCAAACATTTCCATCATTTCGGGTTTACCCGTTAGCATGGCATAGCCTTGTTTTAGCCCCATAAATACAGCTACCAATGAGTATGCCGTTTATAATTTTTAGTATCATAACTGTTGGTTTTAGTTATTCAAACGCCCTTTTAATGGCTGCTACCCTTGCACTCCAAAAATCTTTTGATGCTTTGGCATCTGGAGCCAGCCCGTCAAAAACATGCACCATGCCGGGGTAAATATGCAGTTCTACCTGGTTGCCGGCAGCGGCAAGTTTTTGGGCATACTCGATGGATTCATCCCGCAGACAATCCATAGTTCCCACTGCTATGAACGCATCTGGCAGGTTGCTTAAATCTTCTATCATATTCGGCACAGTCTTGCCATATTCACTTTCGGGAACATTGGTGAGGTAGCATTGAAAGCCGTAATGGTTCATCCAGCTATCCCAAACGCCTACGCTGTTAATTTCTTTATTGCTGTCAGATGTGTCCCTAATATCAAGCATGGGATAGGCCATTGCCTGCAAAAGAATTTTGGGTCCACCTTCGTTTCTGGCTCTGATGGCAACAGATGTGGTTAGTAGTCCACCAGCACTGCCACCGCCCACAACTACTTTGTCTTTATTAATGCCAAACTCATCGGCGTTACCAACAACATGTAGCAAGCCTTCGTAGCAGTCGTTAAGTGGCTTTGGATAAGGATTTTCGGGTGTGAGGCGGTAGTTTACAGAAGTGATGACACAGTCGAGCTCAAGGGCCAGATTGTACAAGGTGCTGTCTTCCTGCTCAGGTAATCCACTCATAGTGCCACCGCCGTGTATCCAATACAATAGTGGTTTTGGATTGGTTTCGGTAAGTGGTGTAAATACCCTTAGTTGCGTTTCCAACCCATCGCTGTTGGTGAAAAATTTATTTTCAACCCGTAGTTGGTCGGTGCTACTTACAGCTACCTGCTGTGCCATTTGTTGTAAAGCCCCCCTAAAAACTTCCTGCAAGGGCATTCCTTCGGGCGGTGCGGGCTGGCTGGTATAGGCTTTTAAGATGGGTACAAGCTCGTCAGAGATTTTGTTTTGGTACTTCATGTGCATTTAATTTAAAATGTTTCAATAGTTCGTTAAAAAATTAAGCGGCGATGGTGCCGTATAGTAAAAGTTCATTGATATATTTCTGATTTTTGTTCAAGTGTGGGTTGATCCCAAAGGTTGAAAAAAATCGGTTCATGAGTAAAGCGTTGTGGTTCATGGTCTTGATGTCTGTCATAGAGAACGCTCCGCGTTGTTCTTTGGGAATGTTTAACCAGTGAGCTGCCTTGGCGAGATTGGTAGCGGTCAGTGCCATATTGAAGTGGAAGTCGAGTTTGTTCTCACTACGGGCCTGACAGTTTTCCAGTGTGGTATGTTGTTTGGCATCCCGATAGATGAACTCGATCTGGAAACGTAGGCGGTAATACTTCACTATGGTTGTTGCATTGAATGTTGTGTTGGTAGAAAAATACAGCTTATATTTTTTCCCACAAGGTACCCGTACCACCCTGATATTGCGTTCCAAGGCTACCGAATAGAGTACGGCAGTCATGGCCAGAGTCCCGTCTTCCAGTTCCACGGTTTGGAAATGGTCATCACGGATGTCTTTATGTATGACTTTACCATCATATTTTTTGGGCCTGCCCCTGCCGCTTTTTTTGGGGCCAAGGTAGAGGTCTCTGAGATTGGCATCGTCCCGCAGCCTACCCACAAAATGGAATCCTGCCCCACAAACAGTATCGATAAAGGTCTTCTTGGTGAACCAGGCATCGGCTACCACCACACGGGAGAGTCCGGATAAGCTATTGCTGGAGGTAGCGAAACAGTCCGCATAAAGTTCGGCCAGTGATTTATCACAAGACGCATCGGTTAGCGTCTGGCGGGCATCCAAGTGAAAACCGGTATGGTTGTCCACATCAATGGCGGCCATGCCCAGGAGTTCCAGTCCGCGTTTGACCCCTCCGGCCTGTCCTGACCAGAAATAGCCGAGCCCCGGGGTTTTCTTGCCTGATTTGGCAATGTAACTGGGATCGATGGCAATCACGTAATGTCCGCTGCCGTGCTGTTGGACCAGTTCTTTATTGAACCCAAGGAAATCGAAAGGCTTTTCGAATTGGATACGAAAACGCTGTTCACTATATTTGCTGTATCTTTCCAATTGTCGGAAGTTGATACGGCCCTTGATGGACAAGAACAGGGTGAAAGTCTCCACCATGAAACGCTGCCTGGAGGCGTTGATATTTTGCATATTAAACAATATGTTGACTATCTATGTTTTGTATAGGTTATAACCCTTGGTGACCATATCTTATAAACGTCTTGGAAAATACTATTAAAATACTGAAAACCAATTGTTTATTAAAATTTTCTCATCCCTTTTTATACACTTATTTCATTATAAATCAGAAACTTTTATCAAAGTGTAACACAGTATTG
>NZ_JBRKIT010000029.1:0-33196 GCF_052983395.1 Sinomicrobium halophytocola | reverse complement strand
GTTATTGTTCACCAGGGTAGTGATCGTTTCATTGGCCTGTACCAGTTCGGAGAGGTCAATGACCTGGGTATCCCCGTTCTCGTCTACATAGGTAAATTGGTTGTCTGCCGGATTATAGATAATCACATTATCCGGCAGGTCTCCGCCATTCACATCTTCTGCAGATACTACCCGATGCCAGCTTTCTGCATACCAATAATAGTAGCCAGGTTTAACATCTGCCGTACTGGCCGTATTAAATACCAGCAAACTCTCCACATTGCCATTGGCAATCGTAGTCTGGTCCCGGGCTCCCGTAAGGGCAACCCGCGGGATCAATATCCCCTTATCTTCTGCCACAACATCCAGCTGGGCCGAACTGTCTGGTAAGGGCGTTCCGATACCCACCTGGGCATGCCCGTAATAAACAACTACCAGAAAAAAAGCTAAAGCGTATAGTCTCTTCATAAGTCAGAATTAAATAATTATAGTTCAACACGAAATTTGAGTTTCCTTTTTTTATGGAACTACCAACCCCCCTACCTCCATTCTGAGAAGGGAATCACATTTTCTACTTGACCAAGTGGTCTTTTCAAATGGAAGCGCAAACCTAACCTGATGTCTTTCCAAATCAATGGAATGGATATCCGGGAATACATTTGGGGTGGTGCATAAGTATTACATTTGGGTTACTGATATTATGTTTAATAAAAATCACCTGTTTTTATTATGACAAGATAGTTGTCCACGGTGTCGGGGACTTATAACAGGAGTTAATGGTCAATTTTGAAAAAACAAGCTAACTGATTCCGGGGCTATGCGTAGAATTAGAATTGGTTAGTATTGTATATCCTGAAAATTTAAGAATGTTAATTTATTCTTACAGTTATATATTCCTTGTCATATCATATTTCGCGATCCCTAAAAATTTAACAGGAATGCGATCAGATGACACATAAAGCAGATCAAATACTAAAAAATAGTTAATATTTTCACAATGTTTTAACAATAATAAATGTAAAACAGAATATCAATAAAAAAGGTAGGGGACATCCTATTATTTTATCCTTATTTATATTCCAGTTTTATGAGTCTTGATCTAACGGCATTTGGAAGAAATATATGATGCTGTTTTGCATCGGTACTATACCGTAATAAAAACATAGGGGGGGTTGAAGCATAATAACTGCTTAGCCACCTCTGTTTTTAGGGGCAGTGATATGGCTTACGGCATTTCCCGGACTACTTTGTCGCTATCATTACCCTTTTGCAGGAACAGGTACTTTATCTGCTCGCCAATGGGTGTATCCTGCGGGGGCTGGCAGGGGGGCTTTTGTTATGAGCCAGTACAGAATAATATTATAGACAGGCTATCAAAACAGAAAAATTCCTATTCAAGAGAAGGTATATTTAATTTAATTAAAATAAAAAAAGAGCAGTCATATCAATTTTACGGCGCCACTTATTTGTATCCATGACCCTGTAGAGGCTTTCAATGGATATTTATGTGCCGCTATGGTTTATATGGGCAGGGCTTTACATACGAGTGAAGAGCTAATAATCTAAAATACCAGCCATTGTACTGAAATATTTACAGGGACCCCAAAGCTTTTTATTTCCTATTACATAAAATCGTTTTTTTGCTCTTGTGAGCGCTACGTTTAACATATTAGGCTTTTGCGAAGCCCAGTTCCTGGCCCCTGGAGATTTAGGATTACCTCCCAATACCAGAAAAACAATATCCGCTTCTTTTCCCTGAAACTTATGTATTGTCCCGCATGAGATATTTTTCTGTGACTTAAATTCATTCAAACAGAAATCGGCGACGGATTTAAAAGGTGAAATAACATAAATTTTCCCCACGTACCCCGTTTGAAGCAAGTCACTTATCTTATTTTTCAGAACATCAACCTCTTCAGGAATCACATGTTTTTTATAGGGTGTGGACGAACATTCAACATGAAACCATTTTGACACGCCAATAAATTCTGTAGTTGAATTTTCAGGGACTGCATTCACCATCTGGTTACTGTACGCAATTTCATTGACGATCGTAAACATAGGGTCATCACACCTTCTATGTGCACGGAGGGGAAAGCCTGCCCATATTCTTTCTTCTGAGTTTCCTATGTCCATATAGGTTCCTAGATAAGACGCTTTATCGGCCAACTGCTGAACAGAAACTTTGTGAGGAGACCATCCTACTTCAACACGGTGTTCATTTCTCAACTTCGTAACCAGTTTCTTGGGTATGGTTACAACCGGTTCTACTTGCAACGGGTCACCAACAATTACACATCGTTTTGAGCGATGAATTAGGCCCGCTACCGATTGGGGAGTGGCCTGCCCGGCCTCATCAATAAGCAGCCAGCCTATTTGTCCTTTATTTATCTTGGGAAACAATCTACTGGCAGATGCCAGTGTAGTAGATGCTACAGGCACACATAAAAAGAATGTATCCCACAGGTTTTGAGACATTTTAGAATCTACGGTTACCCAACCGGAAATCATCTCGAAAAATGCCGTTAAGTTATTTCGGATACTTTTTGCATTCGCCAGAATGGCATCGTGGTGTAGCCGGGTAGCTGTTATAAAAATATCGCTTCTTAATTTTGCTATTTTAGGAGAATGATAAGGGTTGAGAAGGTGTATTTCCTCCAATTTCTTTTGCAGGAATTCAATGTTGAACAGATTTCTTGTTTCTATCCCATATTCCTTACATAATATTTCCTGCAATTTTTTGTATTCCGAGACGAACATATCAAGTTCGGATAAATCACTTTTGTTCTTTTCCTGTTCGGAATGAAGTACTTTGGCGCTGTCATTATTCATGGCCAGTTCCTTTCGTATACGCTCTAATATGGAATTAATCGATTTTAGTTTATTGATCAGCTCTTCGGCTTCCGAATTCCATTTTTTAAAATTAGAGGTGGAAAATAATTTTTGAAAAAAGAAAAACGAGGGCTTACGCTGCATTTGCAAATTCAACAATGATTGCAATCTGTCAGCATCTTGTCTGGTTGTGTTCTCTTTTTCCAAAAGACTTTTCTCCTCAGTAGAAAGGTCAGACAATCTGGCTTCAACCCGGGTAATTTCTGCTATACGTTGTTCTTTTTTTTCTATGTTGCTGATATACTCCGGTAGTTGTTTATGAAAAGAAGAAGCCGTCTTTTTGAACGCATCAAATTCTTTCAGCAGGCTTTTGAGTTTTTTGGATTGAATATTAAAGGATTTACGATGCAGGAATGTCTGGTCATTCTCAGGATCCCGGTAGATATTATATAATAAATCATTAAACCTAATTTCTTCAGTATCTTTTTTGGATTGCCAGAAAGCTTCTCTAAAAGCGTTTCTGTTTTTAGCGTTACCTAAAGCAGCGGCTAACGCTCCCCAGCTTTCGTCATCAATTATTGATTGGGAACAATCAGAGAAATAATCGGCATCAGGAAATGTGCTTGTATCGATTTTACTTTTAAGAGGAAGTTCCTTGCTGATATTTTCTACAGCAGCATTATTGTTACTGGCTACAACTATACCAAAATCACCCTGGAGCGCTTCTTTAAGATTGTATGTATATCGGTCATATCCCGATTCTTTTTCGATTTTACGATACCCGCTTTCAAACAGCGCATTGCATCCCAAATCTGAAATAACTTTCGCCCTTTCAACTATAATCCCAGCTATGATATCCAGTAACAATGTGGTTTTTCCTGTGCCGGGAGGACCATTAACTCCCTGTAAACCTTCATTCCCTTTAAGATTGGAAAAGATTGTATTGACCGCTCCTGCCTGTGCTGAATAAAGCCCGTATTCTATTTTAGACGGCCACCTTCCGGCGGTCATCAAACCGGGGTCAATGGTCTGGAATAACAGTTCTTTGTTTTTAATTAAATCTTTCCTTTTTTCTATAGAAGGGTTAAGAGTTAAATAAGATTGAAGGGCAATGCCTAACTGGTTTTGTTTTATAGAGGAAAGATAATTTAGGTCATCCAGAAAGAAACTGTTTAAAAAACCGGTATTGGGCTCACTGTCTTTAGGAACTAGTTCTTCCAGGATATAAATTTTGATGTCTTGTTTCCACCACCCGATGATATTTTCCAGGTAATCAATTTCCCTTTTGAGATGTTCCCGAACAACAACTTCCCCTTGTGGTAATTCCTCCGTATTGTCAGTGGCTATAAAACCGTACCTGTCGTAAAAATCTTCTTTTGACCTTTCCAGTGCTTCAGGAACAGTTGAAAGCTTTTTATTTTGCTCCAAAGCCCTAATCCCAAAAGTATAGCTGGCCGTTATATAACTATCATACTGCGGGCAACCCTTTTCGTCTAAAATCAGGGCAGACAGGCAACTAAACCCGGTAACAGGCTCTTCCCAGTCATTAACTGCCTCTATTTTCAGCAAATTGTTAAGATGTTCAACAATCACTTTTTTGTCAATTTTCCCAAAAATGAGCGTGTAACGCCATTTATAATTTTTCCTTCCCGGCCTGTTTTCTTTAAACCAGGGCAAATCAGCGTTAACTTCAAGTAATAGGGAATCTTTGTTGAAATCAGGAAGATTGAATATCTCGACATCTCTCCAGAATTGCAATATATCTTGTTGTTTCAAATCTCTAACGGGTGAATTATGTTTACCCGTAAATTTAATGTTTTTTACTAACCTTTGTATGCTGGGATCTCCGGCAATGTTATTGCTTCCTATTGCATCTGCATATTCTGTTCAACCTTAAGTCTTGTTTCTTTGATTTTATTCTTCGAAAGGATATCTAATAATATTTGCTCGTCAGTGACAATAAAGTGTTCTATATCATTTACTCCACATTTCCATAACTCTAGGTATTCACCACGATTTAAGGTTCCCCCTAAAACTTCTGCTAATTCTCTAACTGAAGGAGGAGCTCCCAACTCTAATCTTAAAAGCACATGAATAATGTTCAAGCCTTATGGACTAAAAGCACTCAAACTGCTCATTTTAAGTATTTTTAAAAACTCCTCTACTTCGACCAGGCTCAGCACAGCGCCTTGAGATCAAGGGAGGTGATCCCGATTGAAATCGGGATCGGAGGGTTTGAAGTCAGGTAAAAACTTAGGATTTCCCCCTGGTCATTGATAATCAAATGCAGTTTGATCCCGAAAGCTTTCGGGACAAAAAACGAGCCCATAGTGGATTTACCTTTTGCGGCCAGCCCTTTCAGGACCTGGTGTTGCTTTTCCCGTTTGACATGACAGACCTTGACCGTTGTTGAATCAATAAAAGAGATCCCCCTGCAAGTCCCCAAAGCATTGGTTTTGAGAAAGACCATCAAAGGTACCATGATCCGTTTGGAACTTTGCACAAAGCGTTCGTAAGAGACCAAATCCGGGAAAAGATGGTTGTAATGTTTGGACAGATACATCATATAAAAGGATTTAAAGTCATTAATGCGACTTAAGTGAAAGCAAATCAGAATGGTCATCATCTCACTGTCGGAAAGCCTGCTTTTTCGGTTTCTTGACTTCCCGGTGGCACTTTCTAAGCGTAATTGTTTGATTTCCGCTTCAAAAAGTTGGGTGAAATCGTCAATTTGCACAAAAATTTTCGTAATTTTATCTTCGTTCACGGGAGTGAAATTCAAATCATAACTATATGATATTCAATTACTAATATAATTGTTTTACTCCTTTTTTATGTTAATATTACTTTATCTCTTATCCATTATTCACGTTATATTAAGTATAACGTACAAAGATTGCCAACCATCAGTGCCTTTTATCTCTCTTCAATAGGGATCAACATTTTTTCAACTAATTACCTTCAGGGACCATCCGGGAGGAAACCGGTTTGCCGGGCTATTTCAACAAGGGTTTTTTAATGACCGCCAATTTTCCCTTCAGGGTTTTTACCAACGCCAATCCGCCGGCAAAGTCAAAGGCCTCACTAAATTGCGGGGAGACCTGCAAATTCCCGTAAATATCGATATAGCCCCATCCCGATTCTTTGCCTGAAACGATCCTTACAGCCAATAACCCCTCATAAAAGCCATACCTGCTGTCATATATACAGCCGTAATCATTGCAGAGCGGAATGACAGAGACG
This sequence comes from Sinomicrobium halophytocola, assembly GCF_052983395.1. Lineage (NCBI taxonomy): Bacteria > Pseudomonadati > Bacteroidota > Flavobacteriia > Flavobacteriales > Flavobacteriaceae > Sinomicrobium > Sinomicrobium halophytocola. The sequence continues at coordinate 27,142 of NZ_JBRKIT010000029.1, read as the reverse complement.
ACCTCGCCCGAAGTGTTTAATACGTGTATGCTGCCGTCCTTGTTATCCTGTTCTTCCCCGTTAACCTGAACGAGGGACAGGCCATTCTTAAAATCATAAGGTTGCTGGTGATAACGTGCCTTTAAAATCACCTTGCCCTTTTTGTTCATAAGCCCCCATTTCCCATCCTCCATATATACTGCTACACCATCGTTGAAATTGTTCAAGTTGGAAACGTCTGTTTTAAACAGCATATGACCAAGCGTGTCAATAACATTGTATTCATAAGCATCATATTCAAGCTTTTCAGCCAGCTTCCTAACCAAATCGCTTTTGTATTTGCGTTTTTTCTTTACTTTGGCCTTTACAATGGCCACCCCGTCAGAGAAATCGAAGGCCCGTTCGTATTGTGGAGGAATCTTCCGGTTCCCGGATCGATCCACATACCCGGCAAGACCGTTTTCCCAGACCAACAGGCGGCCACTGTTTAAGCTCCCGGGGTCATCCCCGGTATAAGGGGAATGAAAAAGAACCTGGCCGTTTTTGTCTATGTACATCCATTTATATCTTCCAGATTTATCTTTCCCCTCTGATACCGCAGCCATTCCGTTTGAAAAATCGCGGGCTTCCGAATACATCAGGGGGATCGTCGTATTCCCTTGTTTGTCAATATACCCGTACTTGTACCCGTTTGCGGAATCCCATACGGCTACTGCCGCCAGGCCCTCACGGAAAGCATTGGCTTTATCAAATTCAGGGGCGATCACCCGGTTTTGTTCGGCATCAATATACCCGTTAAGTATTATTCCACGGGCACTGAATGCAGCCCGTCCTTCATAAAAACCGGACAGTGACGTATATTCGTTTTCCGGAGGTATGGCATAATCAGGCTCCTGCGCGGATAGGGTATTGTATTGTATAAAACACAGCGGCAGCCAGAATACCTGCCGGAAACGTGTGTTGTATAGGTGTCGATAATAGTTCATAAATGCCTGTTTTAAATCTTTCTTTACCATTTTTAAAATTTATTTTTAATGACAGAAGGAGAGATTACCAGATCTACTCTTATTTGTGTTATGGCATTGTGTTTTGCCTTTTTAAAATGCCAGATTAACAATACGGTGATCAATACGTAGTACAGGCCCGAAAGCAGCAAACCTCCGTTACTGTCGGAGCGTGCTTCCCGGTAAAGTAAAACCGGCGCCCCGTATAAGAGGGCGGCAATGGGTAAGAGCACAAACAGTGCAAAAATTACCCGTACCATCCAGGTCCAGGTACGATGAGGACGGGATACCATTTCGGGAAAGTTGTCTTTGTCAACGGTAGGTTTCATTTAATGATGCCTTTTTTCGATGTTTGTTTTAAGGTCAGTTAATCGCTGCTTAACGTTTGTCTGTAAATTACGTGTTATGGTTCCGGTAAACAGGTTGAACGGAAACCTAAGCAAAAATGAATATAGAAAAGCAACTTCTGTTTTATTGTTTTCAATTTCCTTGAATGTCCAAGAACCTAAAAAGGATTTAAACATAAACGGGCCTTCTGTCATTTTGATTGCGGTTACCTTTGGTCGATTGAAAGTAACATATTCCGTCACCATGCCAATTCCATTTTTAGCCACGCAATAGGCTTTAACTCCTTTACCAGCCGTTGTTGCACCTTCAATTAAGTCTGCCTTCTTTAAAAAAGTGTCCCATTTTAGTCGTTCATTATAATCCTGCGTAAAATCAAAAACTTTCTCTGCTTTTTCGCCAATTAGAATAGTTTCAGTAAATTTTATTGCTGCCATTTATTCTGAGTTTTGTTTAATTGACGTCAACAAATAACGTTGGAAAGATTTTAAAATTAGTCTTGCGGGAATATTAAATAAAAAATGTAATCGCCTGTCAATACTATAAGTTGTAGTTAGTTTTAAGGTTGTGGTTTGCTCTTTAGTTATCAGATAATAAGCACCTGCCGGAACTTGAAAAACGCCTTCCGAAAGTTCGAAAAAGTAACAGACCCTGAATTCTTTTTCAGGATTAAATGTAAATGAATATTCAATCAAGGGTCTCCAAACCAAAATTTCCTGTACAAACTTTTTCCCGCTGTCGAAATAAGCAATTCGCCTTCCGCCCTGGCCTTCTGACAGCATTTCTGCCTTTAGTGGTTTGGGTATATCGAGAAGTCTAAAAATAACCGGATCGGAAAACTGTTCTATTTTGACATTGGTAATATTATCCCAAATGGTTTCAGGTTGTGCATTAATTTCTATCACAGAAGAAATCGTACTTTCCATATGCCTTTTACCGGTTTTCAAGTTTGTTATCTTTTTAACTGTTTTCAACTCTCACATCAATTTAAGGTAATCCGTAGTTCCATACCAATATACCGGAATACTTATTAAAAGAGCTATAGCTATGGCCAGGAGCAAGGCATAACGGCTTCCCGCTACTTTAAGGAAAATAAACAACCGTATCAACGAATGCACGATAAACAGTGCTAACGGAACCAGCTCTCCCCCGGGCTCATATTTAAGCAACATCATAAACAGCCAAAAAACGGACAACAGAAAAAGGTATTCTGCGGCTATAACTATACCTATCAACACCCGGTTTTTAACAAAAAGTAAAGGGATATAAAGCAGGAAGCCGAAAAATATCCAGGCAAGACTCCGGTCCGCGGCATTAGTAGCGACCATAAGGATGATAGTTAGTGCGGAAACCGCTATAACGGTATAGAAATATGGGGTGAGTTCGTCTTTATTTTTCATATCACTGTGTTTATTCCACCATAAATATTTTGGGATAACCGTCTATTGTTTCCGGGGAAATGTACTCGTCAAACTTTCCGTTGGGAACAGATTGATAATAGTTGTTTAACTGTGAAAGAAAAACTGTCAGTGACGGGGCAATAACATTCCGGTTGTTATCGGCGTGCCAAAACTCAATGAGTTGTCCTTTTCGCCCTGTAAAGACCCCTCCTGTGTCATAACAAATATAATCTCCACCGCCGTTATGGAAAACGGGGATCCATTGTTCATTCCACCAGTTCTCCACATCAAAATCAAACCCGATCATCGAAGTCAGTTCCGCAGCTATATCCAATACCTCTCCTAAAGGAATAAACATCGAATTATTGACAAAAGCCTTGTAGCAGTCATTCTTTTGCCCGTTTTTCCATTGGTACAATGCTTTTAAGTCACCCGAAAGCTTTACCTGGTATTTTTCTTCTAAATGGCAGATTTCGTTAATTGTCAATGGTGGTTGCAGGCACCGGAAATAGTCTGCCCGGTTTTCTTTCAACCTGTGTTCCAGGTTTGCCAATGTGGTTTCCATATCCTTTCTGTTGGTTTGTTATGATTAATACACCTTAAGTTTACCATCGGGCCATCGTCCTTCCCAGCCACAAGGCAAGTGGCCCGATTGATAGACCTGAATAAGGTTTTCATAAAAAAATGGTGGCCGTAGCCCTCTCCGGTATATACGCTCCATAATGAAATGTACGGTGTCCCAGCTGACGCATTGGATGATCAGTTTACTATCAAAACCATGTACATCCGGAAGCTCCGGCAGGATATGGGTTTCCACAAATTCCCGGGCTTCCTGTGCATAAGTATTCCAATGATGAAAATCACGATGGTTGTTTACAGACAGGCGCGCGGTGATTTCATTGGCAGCTTGTAAGGTTACATCTTCCCATTCCGGGCTTTCCAGGTGTCTTGATGCCACGCTCACCGTGGAAAGGGTCACCACGTCCCGGTCTGACGAGCCGGCGCCGGTCCGGCTCAGCCAGTTGATATCCAGCAGGGTGTTTTTAATCGTATCCGGAATGGTTATTTTTTGCATAATTCTATCTTTATAGGTATACTTACATATCCCCGGTTCTTGCCATAACATCGAAATCTATCGTACCCCATCCTTCTTCCAGCTTTCACAGGCTTTGACAAATTCATTGGTCAGCCGCGCAGGGTTTGCCCGTTTTACCCAACCGATGGTTTTATCCAAATATTCCAGCCTGTGCAGCAGTACCGGGATGCTTTTCCCGAATTTCCTTTCAATTACTTTTTCACGGAACAGGCGTTGGATTAAGAGAATTATTACATCGATAAACTCCCGGTTAAAACCATTTCCATACTCCAATAGCTTATCGAACAGTGCTTCATCTTCTTCGGCTTCATCTTCTTCGGCTTCCTCATCTTCCAGATCCGAGTAAAAATAAGGTGTTTCCCTAAACCACGATTTCAACAGCTCATCATTTTCACCACCTATTTCTGCTATATCGTTTTGTAACCAAAAAGCATAATTCCATTTGGCTTCCATTTCGCTTGAGGCATCCGCAACTCTGTTCCGGTAATTTGACATTGTGTTATAGCTCAGGATTATTTTCGGGTGCCTGGGGTTGTCATCCTCGTTAGCATACCAAAATGATATTGCATAGATATCCGCCACCTCCATATTTGCAATCGCATCCAATGCCTCCTTTACGCTGTTTATGCCCGTTTCTATAAACTTTTTTTTGCTTCCATCATCAGATTTATATGATGTGTTTGCCTATGGATTTATGCGTTAAAAGCCCTTCCCACAAGTGAGACCACAAAGGGCAGAACTATCAGCACAACCATGAGAATTAATCCTATAAAATGCCAGACCGGGGTTTTGGCATTTTCCTTTAGCCTTTTGTACTCGGTTTTCAATTGTGGAGAAAATTCCCGTTTTCTCCACGCATATTGACAATGCCTGCTCTCCGCAACCCCTGTTTTTCCAACAGGAAATAAAGGGATCCAAAAGAAGTGAAAATACCTGCCGAAAACATTTACAAAAGTACTCCCTTCTGTTTTACAATGTCGGCATTGCAGTCCGCGATGTGATGAAGAAAGCGTTTGTAAGTGTGTGCTCCTGATTCCGTAAAAAAATATCATTTTTCTGTTTTAATAGGATTAAACTTTTATATCGATGTATACTATACCGTTTCCAATAAATTTATCCATTTTAAAGGTGTGATAAATGTGACCGGGGCATCAGAACGCTTCACCTCTTTCAATCGCTATCAACATGCAGCCGGTGCTGTCCGCAGTTTACACATTGAAATAAATAACCAACCAAACTACCGTCTTTTGATAAGTGTTTCTTAATCAATTCAGCTCCATAACCGCTTTTTTCTATATCCTCATTCAGTTCATCCATGAGCGGTGCTATTGTTTTCGTATCGGCATAGCCGATAAACGCACAAGGCTCATTGCAATGGGTCGGCCAGACTTCCTGTTGCCAGGAGGTATAGCTTGGTGTTTTGCCGGTGATTTCGAGCAATAGCTCCTCGGGTATTGCCGGTGCTGCATCGTTCGGGTTGGGCGATACGCCCTCTATACCACAATAATCATTAAATTCCCCGCTGTACTTTTCGGCGGCTTTCCCGTTTGCGATGCACCAGGGACAGATATATTCCGGTTCTTCTCTGCTGTAAAAGGAGCTGTTGTATTTAAGGTTTCTTTTTTCATTGCATACATCACAAACTCCCTCCTCTTTGTCAAAAAGGTCAAGGTCAAAAGCGTTCGGGCTGTACTTGAATTTCGGTAATTCCATATTTCCTGTTTATTTCATGTGTATATTTTTATTGTTTCTCAACAGTCACTACCTGTCCCGAAACATTGAGGGATGGAACACCCATATTCATGCTTGTTTGTGGTAAAAGAAACTTTATCATGGGTGTTTCATTATATATCTTTTAGGGTACCCCTTTATTACCCTACTCGGAGCTTAATATATCCCGGCGGGATGTTTATCCTATTCTTTACCCCCCGGTTCAAGGCTTCCCCCAAACTTTTTTGTAGGTGATCTTCTTTACCTTCCACTGCCCATCGGCAAACACCAGTTCGGCAAGGTGAAAAAGCATCAGGGGAGCGCGTGGCATCTGTTGGCGTTCCAACCACAAGGATTGCCGCTCCGTCTTAAGCCGCCATTGTCCTATAAAGGCGGTGCTGTCCGTTATGATGGGGTGGGAGTACCTTTGAAGTTCCTCAATGAGATACCCATATGCTTCCGGAGATTGCTGTTGTTTCAAGGCTTCGATTAAGCGGAGTTTGAGCTGCTTCAGGCTGCCAATGGTCATTTGGTATGTACTGTCCTTATAGGCAATCAAAAGGGTATCCTTCATAGGGTTATCTGATATTGGTTCATGTTTTTGTTCTTTGTTTTGCGCCGGTATAAAAGCGCATAAACAGATACTGAAAAAGAAAAAGAAAAATATGCCCCGTGGTTTTTGATACATGCTGTTACCTTTCATAATTTATGCTAAAAGCATATGATTCCCGCTGCCTAAAGCATAAATAGTCAAACCCATACAAAGAATGGTAAAATAGCTCCCGCGCATGAAATATCCTCCTTCCTTTTTCTCAAAATCAATCTTTTTCATCTGTCATTTTTTGTAGATAAATACACATCGTTTCTTTTAAAAACCCGGCTTTCCAACCACTCAAAACAACGGATGGCCTCGCGGTAATCTTTAATGTTGTCCGGGGGCACGCTATGGATATTGCTGTCATACCCGTTATCTTTTTGGGTGTACAGGACCACGCCCACTTGCCCGTTTGCCATTTTTTTCACATCAAAATGATAGAACTCAAATTCCCCTTCTCCGGTTTCTTCGTCGTAACTCAACTGCCTGACCGTACTGATACGCGGGCACTTGTTTTCCTTATTACCGGGTTGCCGGAACTGATAGCCCTGGTTTCCCAGCCAAAAGTCGTCGGCCTCGTCATTGTAATAATCGCTGTATTGGTCCCTGACTAACGGAAGGGCGAGAATGGTCTCCATCTTTTCTACCGACACCGTTTGCCGGAATTGATTGTGCCAGTATTCCATTTCACTCCATTCCTTTAACAGGTCTTCCCAAAGGGGCTGGGTCATCTCCCCGAATTTTCTATGTGCCGGCAATGCGGGGTCATAACCTTCCCATTCGGTCTCTTTGTCTTTTATTAATGTACGGCAATATATTGCTATTTCATGTCGGTCTGTAAGCCCCTTCAGCCGTTCCATTAGGTTTGGTTTGTACATTTCATAATGGATGACCAGCGCTTTGTCTTCTTTCTGGAAATAAACCACTTCCGAGCAAGGTTCTTCCTTGACAACCAGCACCCGTTTAAAAATCCCGTCACGCCAGTATTCCAGCCGTTGATTGCGGTTTTCCGCTCCTTGGGGATGAATATGATCGAGAAACAAGGGCGACTCCCGGAGGCGTTGCAGGTTGGTGTTGTTGAATTGGTGGCTTTCAAATACAAAGGGGACTTCTTTCCCAGGCGGCGGGTATCCCTTCGGGCTTTCCAGCAGAACAGGTAAACCGGATGCCAGTCGACTGATGATCTTTTCGGCAAGAAGCCAGTCTTTCCAACTGTACAGTTCATCCTCAGGGTCTTCTTCCAGGCATTCGGGCCTGAAGAGCGCCTCCAGTTGCTCCCGGTCAAATTCATCTTCCCTTTCGTCCCACAACCAATGTGCTACCCGGACCCGATCCCCGGTCTCAAACCGCTTGTGGTCAAAATTATAATCGGTACTGATAAAGACCGGTACGGCGATCTCACCGGCCACGACCAGGTCACCGTGGTTATAATCGCCCCAGAACAGGCCTTTTACATTTAAATCGCCTGTTACATAAATTTCTTGTCCGCCCGCTACGATATTATCCGCTTGCAGGTTACCGAGAACAACCAGCCCCGTGGCGCCATCGGTTTCCCGGTTGTAAATGTTGCGGGTGTTGAGGTTGCCGTTTACCGCAATGAGATAGACAAAGGGCGGCTCTCCTTCCGGCAGATCACCGGGCTTATTAAAAGAAAGGGTTTCCCATATATTGTCAAGGTCAAGGTCTTCCATCTCCCAATCCCCCTTTTCCGGCCGGTCAAACCCAAGGGTCAGCACCCATTCGTCATAAGTCCGCTCCGGCGGATGCTGTTCCAGCGCGTTCCGGATGGCATCCTTGTCGGCTTCATCCATTCCGGGCGTCTGGATGATTTCCTCGACGTTTTCGGCAAAGCGCCTTCGATAGTCTTTAAAGTCGGAACTTTGCCGGTAATCATGGTTTTGGGCAGCAGCTGTATCATCAGGCAAAAGGTGCCTGATCTCCGATAAGCGTTTGAGTTGGAAGGGAGGTGTTTTATTCATCTGTTTTGCTGTATTTTTTTAACCGGATTTTTAACGTATCTCTACCTATCTTCGGTTTCCATTTCAGATCTACCGGGCCGTAACCTTCTTTCTCAAAACGTACTTTCATTCGCGGCCAAAGCGGGTTGTCTATCTTATAGCTTGAAAACCTACCCAAACTATCGGTTTGCGGCGGCCGGATAACCCCGTAAGGGCCTATGGTATCCCGCAACGCTTTTTTTCTGTCATATCGCCTGTACGCTACCCCGGGAACAGGTTGCCCTGTTTCGGCATCTACCACATAGCCTTGCAGGCGTTGCATACTGTCACAGGAAAAGAACCCGAACGCCAAAGCAAGTAATAACCACAACAGGCCAGCCCGGCCTGTCCTCGATAGCATCGTTTTTATTGTATCTGTAATTGTTACCAATCTACCGCGGGTTTCTCTTTTTCCTGCAGATCCTTCACTTGCTCGTCGGACAACTTCACAGAAGATACGGTCTTGAAAACCCCATCTACCAGCTTTAAAGTAGTGGCATTTATTTGGGGTTCCTTTGCATATGAATAATCTGGATACACGTACTCGTTGAAGGTAATCTCGTTGGTTTCGGAGTTAAATTTCAAATCAATATAATCTCCTCTACGAACTTCGATGACCAGGTAATCGTAGGAATATTTTTCTGTGCCAAATGATCTTGATCCTTCTTCAAAACAACTGCCGCAGCGAGTCAGGCTATCGCCTTCGATCTTAAAAATCTGTACCACCTGATGTTTAAACCCGGAACCGTGTGTACCCGACCCGAGGGCCAGGTAGTGGGGTTTACCGTCAATGGTCAGGGTATGGATTTCATAGGTATAGGAGTCTGAATAGCCTCCTCCCTCCATTTCATCGACGGAGAACGGAGAAAGTTCTTGAACGGCCACCCGGCCCGTTTCGGTTTTAAACTGCCCGAATACGGCAATATGGTGCCAATTTCCAGTATCCTGCTCGTCCCAGGAAAATATCCTGAATTTCCCGTCATCAGTGGTAACGTTAAACAGCTTCTCTGACAGACTGTCGAACGGGTATTTTAATGTGCCGGGCTTTGTCAATTCGGTCTTGAGCCGGTTTTTGAAAAGGGGAGCCAGGCTGTCAAACCTTATCTCAGGGCTAGCCTCCATCATCGTTACATAATTACGGGTCAGGGATTGGTCCAGCTTTGTCAGTTTTGCTTTTGGAGCGCACGAAGTCAGGCAGGTTGCCAATACAATGAGGGTCAGTATAGGTGTTTTTAAGTTCATTATTATGGTAATCATAGATTTATAAAATTCACGACTCTAAAAATAAATATTGACTCCAACAGCGCGAAGTGTTATCAGGATTAAAACTAACAAAATGAGTAATACGGGCATTGCTCCCAGCACACAAATGGGGATGGCAACGATTTTTTGAATCGGGGCCCGGTGAGCTTTTTGACGAAAAAGAAAAAAGAGCCATATCGTTGTCGGAATAACCAGGAAAAGAAGTGCAAGCACATCCCTGTGGCGGCCGTATGGATAAAACAGGCCAAAATAGATCATAACCGCCAGTGTAACAAATGGTATGGGAACCAGACTGTAAAAACACAGGCGTTTGTTTATTAAACGAAAGATAACAATTCCTCCCAAATAGAAACACACGCGGGATAAGAATTTCAATACACCCGCATCCGTATCCCCGTTCTTCATTAAGTTGAAAGGGGTGGTTTCAAAGACATTCCCGATCTTTTCCTTTAAAAGAACAAGAAGTATGATTACTGACAAGATCAGCATTGCACAACTTGTAATGATACTTATTCGCTCACTTACATATTTCTTCTGAAATGTATTCATTGATTTCCATTGTCAGTTGGACCCTGCGGGCAGGGATGCACGAATTGGTCCGGCTTTTTCAGTTTTGTTTTTTGTCCGCACGAAGTCAGGCAGGTTGCCAATACAATGAGGGTCAGTATGGGTGTTTTTAAGTTCATTTATGTCTTGATAACTGACTCGTTATTTTCTTTTATACATAAAGCTCGTCTTCAATATTAGTTGTCTTACCCAGGACTTCCGTTAATGTTTTTCCGATAAAAACAGCACTTTCGTAATCCAGGTTACCAGCACTTGCCGCCACAAGATGAATATGCCTTGTATCCCGGAAATCGTAAGCGTAAAACACTCCTCCACCGTTAAAGGCAATCGGGAGGAAACAGGGAGCCCATTTCGGGAAGCCGTAAGCAAAATAGAAATACCTGATGCCCCGGAGGGAGAAATAATCAAACTCCCGGTCTCCATTGATAATCGTCCCGCCATTGGAATACCATAGTAACTTATGGAACTCTTTGGGTAAATAAAGTGAAGCCGGGATATTCACTTTCTCATCCGCCTGAAATCCGGAATACAGTTCTTCCATCTGCCAGACTTTGATTTCTTCTGCAATTAAAGGTTTTGTGAAATAGTCTGCTCCGGGCGTTTCGGTAAGTCCCGGTTGTTTATCGTAAAATCTAAGTCTGTCGTACCACATTATTTTTTCAAATTTTACAGGCATTGGTATACGCTCCCGTCAAATGAGCGGGGTTTGCCCGTCTTTTCCGATCGTCTGAACTATTTTCGGTTTGTATCATTCCTCTTTTGAGCGAAACCCTTTTATAACCGTTCCTTCCCGGTATTTCTTCTCTTGTGCTATTTGCCCGGCGAATCCGTTGCGGACATCATCAGGGAGGGCCCCTACGGATGTTTTTTTCCAGGCTACCGATTTGATGGGCCACCGACAATTGGCTTCATAGTTGTCCCATCGCTCCTTTCGCAGCCTGGTTTGGGCATACTGCCCGCTCCAGTAGGCATGGCCGAGGCGGTAATTATCGAAAAAGTCTTCAAGGCTATCAAAAATAGCGTGTGCCAGGGTCGATGCTTTCAGCATGTTGTCCCAAGCCTTGTCCTCACTGATAAGCCCGGCCATAAAGGCCTGTCGTGACATCGGGAATACCCGCCACAGGTCGAAGCCCCAGATAAGTTTCGGGGGCATTCCATTAACACTTGTACCGCAGGCAGACACGTAATTTCCCGGAAGCTCCGTCAACTCCGCCAGCCTTTTTACCAGGAGGTTGCCTTCTCCCTCTTCACTTTCCGCCGGAAAAGCCAAATGAAAGGCAAACTGCCCGCTGTGCACGCCATCCATGAGGCTTGCCACCCATTTGTCATAAGCCCTTTCGGACAGGAGGATGCCCCAATCTTCGTCCAATTGCTGTAAAAAGGGCGTTGCGGCTTCCAGGGGAAGGCTTTTGAACACGGGAGGTTTTGAAAAACGTACCTCCACCGGCCAGTGTTCCAGGCTCTCGGGCCAAAAACCATATTCAAACATCATCGGGGCGTCCAGCTGCAGAGCAGCACGTTTCTCTTCGGGCAACCAGCTAATCCCGGCCTGCCGATAATATTTGCCTTGTTCCCTTGCCTGCCTGAGCAACAGGAAGCGGGATACGCGCATAAAGGTAAACCCGAACACAACCAGGACAGTGCCGGCAGCGAGGAATGCCCGAAAATCGCCCCAAATGGTATGGGCCGTAAAATACACCAGCGCGGCGGGCACCCCAACAAAAAATACCACCAATGCAATGGCCGTGTCCCGAGGGGAATAGTTATTGCCGGGAAGGGCGTTCTCCCAGCGCGGTTTAGGCGGAAAATCCCACTCGCCTGGGTTGTTTTGGATAAAACGTTTATTTTTCATGTTCGGTTCATTTTACTAACCTTTTGGAGACTGTCCGAGCTTTATCCCTTCGATAAACTCAGGACATCGCCTTTGGGTCTTTTATGCTGCACGCACAGCCAGGTCTCTTCACCAAAATATGATCACACAAACAAAACAGTAAAATCCCGCCAATACCGGTCATAAGCCCATATTCAGGTGATTCCCAAATATAAGTATTGCATTGGCCGGATAAAATCATTATTTTCAGGGATATTACCGGCCTGGGATATCTATGGGATATCCCGAAAATCCCCCTTAATTCCGCTCTCCTACTAAAGTTATAACACTTTTTGCAGGGATCAGAACGGTCCATTTCCCGGATTCTTCTTTAGTTACAACAACTTCTTCCTTCCAGTGTACTGTACTGTTATCTGTAGTCTGGTATCCTTTGAGCTCATCCGTATCAAACCCCGGGTTTAAAGTAGTACGGTAGGCATCACTTCCCCGGTTGACTATAACTACGGTCATTTTTCCCGTATCGGGGTCCCTGTAAGCCGAAGGCAACAGGTCCTCGGGATGCTTATTCACCTTAGCCCCGAACCTTATATAACCGGGTTCGATATCTCTGGAAAAATGCCCCATGACATCGTATGTTTTAGGGAATTTCAGGGAACCGTTGATATCCCATATCAATGCCTCATTATTATCATTATCTAACATCCCAAGCCAATACACATAGGCATTTATACTATTCCCTTCCAGCGTAAGGAATTTATGCATCTGGGTTGCCAGTTTCAGTCCTGCAGACATCGATGCATCGCCCCCTTTACCAGTTGCCTGCTGCGAATCGTCACTGGCTTCGGTGAGCCATACCTTTTTATCACCCGTTGAGAAACTCCACGGTATGGGATCTGTATTTAAATCCCCATGAGTTTCCCTGCTCAGTGCTTCATTTAATGCATTATACCAACTCTCGAAATCTTCGGTATTCTCGGTTGCTTCTTCTACACGTACTAAACGCTCTCCTATATGCATCATTATCTCCTTATAACCATGCCCTGCATAAATATCTATATTGCTTCGGTCCATATTATTCAAAAATAAATCATTGGTTGCCCAACCGGCATTCTCAGGCCCTATGATCTTTACGTCCTGCAAACCTTCTTTATCTAAAGCAGGCCTGAGGTCATCAGAAATAAACCTGCCTAAATCGCCGGGCATCCAGAATGCATTTACCCATTCGCTAACCACATTATCCGGTTCGTTACTGGGTGAAATGGCGTCAAATTCTATACCCATTTCCTTGTATGCATTTACAAAACCTGCTAAATAACGGGCAAAATCAGGTCTTTTCTCAGGGTTTACTCCGTTGGCAATAAGCTTCTCTCCTTTTATATAGGGTTCAAGTATCTTTATTGATCTTTGAGCATCTTCCAAATTTGAAAATCCCGGAATTTCCGGTAATTTTACTTTCGAATGCCCCTGCGTGGAATCCAGTCTCATATACAATGGAGGGGACCATGCACTGGCAAGTTTAATGGGAACCTGGTATTTCTCCTCGACATTTTTTAATATCCAGCCCTGGGCAATTTGTTGTTTCCGGATCTCACCGAGGGAATGGTAGATACCACCAGGGCCCGCGTTTATTTCAGCATTGCCGGGTACGGTCACCTCTCCGCTATTTTCATCAAACGGATATTCATAAAGTATTTCAGCCCTGATCATATTTAACTGTAATCCACTTGGGCCCCATAAATATTCAATAATACTATCGCGGTTTTCAGATTCATAAAGCGGTTTTGCCCTTCCGGCAAAAGTTCCGAACCCGTCAATCTCCTGGTAGGTTTTGTCCCAATCGAGGGTAATTTCGGTCGAAGGATCGTCTATTTCCGTTATTATTTCATCTTCCCCGGTCCGGGGTGCACAGCCAATAACCATGAAGGAGATAGACAGGATCCCGACGGCATGGCCGAAAATTCTTTTTGACTTCATTGTATAAAATATTTGGTTCATAAAAATTGATTGATTTTCACGATTATTTCAGAGACTGTCTAAGTTTTATCCCTTCGGCAAGCTCAGGACATCGCCTTTGGTTCCTTTATTCTGCCGGCACACCAGCTGGCCCCTTCACTAAAAACAGCTACTAGCTGTTTTAGCTCACGAAACTTCTCATTTATATCAAGGTGTTCGTGAATCTTCGATTTCTTAACGTTCGGTCCTGCCATGCTTCAGCTATTTTTCGGTCCGTAGCTATGGCTATACACCTCTTGCCCTCGCGGCATCCTGGCTCCTTCGCTAAAAAAGTCTACCAGATTTTTTTTATACGCTCGGCCCTGCCTGACAAAAAAATACGCTATAATCCCGATAATTATCGGGACCAAAAACAAAATTTAGACAGTCTCTCAATATTGTCAGACACTGACCAGGCCGTTTATAAAGAATTGCATCGGGTTTAAAGCACAGGGCTTTTTTGCCCTGTGTTTATTTCAAAAGAAACCTGTACCATGAGAACTATAATTCAAAAGCGTTCCTTTTGAACAAACCAGCTCCGGGTAAACCCCTGCATACCGGTATTTCCCCTGTATTTATTTCTTTTACGATACTTTCCTGTGTATTTTCCCTGTTCGTATTGAAATTCATAATATATCCCCGCAACGGATCATGAGCAGGGACAACCTCATACACCCCTAATATCTCATTATTGTACCCGGTTTGCTTTTAAGAAAGTATCCTTTACACTAAAAATCCCTCCTCTATACTTTATATATTATAAAAGTTCAAAAAAAGGTGACAAGAATTAATACTATTTGTCGAAGCGGTTCAAATTTTTATCAATGAACTCGTTTTTAAATAACAAAATAGGGGTAAATTCACCTATTGCCATGAAAGTCTTAAAGAAGTAATATTTGGCTGACTATCCAACTGCCGCTTTATATCAGTATATTATCTTTTGCTAATTTTTCAAATACTTTCAGAACACCAATGACCTGAACCGGTTCTGAAGTATACATTTCGAGATTAAAGAATTTAACTGCTCCGATTTCGTTGCCTGGTTTGACTTCACCGGTTAACTCGTAAAAAAAGCAGTCCTGCTCCATGATGACACTGGTATTTTCACCATATGCAGGTGCAGATATATGGCAGTAGTAGCTTAATTTTTCGGGAATTATTTCGATATTCAGTTCTTCACGTATCTCCCTTATCAGCGATTGTAATGAAGTTTCACCTTTGTCTACTTTTCCACCCGGCAGATACCATGCGTTTTTATTATTGCTGTACGCTAATAATAATTTATGATCCCTAACTACAATTAAACCTGTTGTTGGCAGTGCTATATCATTACCCATTATCTTCTTTTTTTTTGATCCATTTTCCGGTGAGCACTTCAGAAAGTTCTTCCGATTCTATATTTCTTCATGTAATATTACCTTTCCATCATGCGTTTTATTGACGATAATGACCAGGCTGGGGCGTACGGAGAACGACATGTTTTCGCCGGTTCGGACGCTGTAGGTAAAGACCACCTCGCCCGATGCTGTTCGCTGCAGGCTCACCGGCTTGATTGATGTGTCTTTATCCGTTTCCGGGAGGGCCACGGCAATGACGAATTGCCTGGTGAAGTCAATGGCAGTGGGCATACCGTTTTTACCCATCGTTGCCGCTGCACCGAATACCGCTTCAAATTGTCCGGCCGTTTCGATTTTCGGATCGGGTAATTCTTCCACGTCGTTTTTTACAAAATAATTTTCCGCTACCTCGAAGGGAATGTCGGTCGATTTCGCCGTGCGCTGGCAGGCTGCCACAGCCAGGCCTGCTATGCCCAGTACACAAATCATGTACATAAAGGATTTCATCATTTTTTGTTTTTTTTAATTGTTTATAAAGCGGCAAATACCCGGCCCGGGCTTACCTCCGGAGAGGTTGTACTAAAAGGTTCGAACTCGTTGTTTACAGGGTTATAGCTGTAATCCTTTTGCCATGTTTCCTTATGCCGGATAATCTCACGAAGGGCACCCGTGATATATACTACTTCCTCCGGGGACATTGTCGGGTGCAGGGAAACACGTACCCAACCCGGTTTGTTCACCAGGTTTGTCCGGTCTATTTCACGCATCATCCCCGCTGAGGTTACTTTATCAATACCACACAGGTAATGGGCATAGGTACTGGCACAGGACCAGCCTCCCCGGACCTGGATCCCGAAACGGTCATTGAGTAATCGCACTACCAGGTTGTAATGAATATCTTCAATATTCAGGGACACACATCCGATACGTTTGGCATTACTATCTCCTATGTATTTGATTTGAGGTACATTTTTCAGTTCCCCGTAAAACCGTTGAAGCAGCTTTTCCTCCTGTAATGCCATCAGGTCCGGATTCATCTTTTCTTTGAGTTTTATGGCCAGTGCCGCCCTTATAACCTGTAAAATTCCAGGGGTTCCCCCGTCCTCCCGTGTTTCTATATCTTCGAAATACGAATATCCTCCCCAGGGATCGGTCCATTTTACATTACCTCCCCCGGGACAATCGGGAACTTCATTTCCGTAGAGCTTTTTATTGAAAATCAATATGCCGCAAGCTCCGGGTCCGCCCAAAAACTTATGGGGAGAGAAGAAAACAGCATCCGGTCGTCCGGCTTCGTCTTCCGGTTGCATATCGATCGGCACATAAGGGGCCGAGGCGGCAAAATCCAGAAAACACAGCCCACCATGGGCATGCATGGTTTTAACCAATTTCGTGTAATCCACGATCTCCCCGGTTACATTGGAGCAAGCCGTAAATGAACCGATTTTCAGTTTACGGTCCTTATATTTCTCCAATAATTCTTCCAGATAGCCAAAATCCGGCTTCAGATGCCTGTCCGGGTGGATCATCTCCACATCCGCATGGGTCTCCAGCCAGGGTACGTGATTGGAATGGTGTTCCATATGCGTGATAAACACCACAGGTTTTCCCCCCGGGTCCCGGTACTGGTACTTCCGAAGTCTCATGATCCGTTGCAGACAGGCCAGTGCGCCGGTCATCCCCGATCCTGTGGTGACCAGGACATCGTCTTCGCCTGCATTGACATGCTTTTTTATGATGCTGCGGGCTTCAAGGTACAGGTTTGTAGTAATTTTACCGGTCTCACTGGAAAAGGAATGCGTATTGGCAAAGAAAGGGGCTACTTCCTCTACGATCCTTTTTTCTATGGGCATGTATAACCTCCCGCTGGCCACCCAGTCGGCATATAACATTTTTTGCACGCCGTAGGGTGAGCGGAATGCCTGGTGCTCACCGATAATATGTGTTTTAAAACTACTGAAATGTTCGTCCAGGGCAGCTAATCTCTTATTCATTTTTTCCTTTGTTAAGCTTGTTAGCAATGAACTCGTTTAAGACTCTGTCTAAGTTATATATGGTTTATTACTCAAGATTTGGGAACCAGTACACCTTCCACAACATCGGCATTTCCCGATATGGTACGGGCCATTTCCCTGATGTCATCCATGCTTATCCTGTTTACGGTTTCTATATATTCTTCAAGGGTATGGATTTTTCTTCCGTAAAAAACATGGGAGGTCAGCACATTTATCCAATAGCCGTTATTGTCAACGGCTTCTTTCATACCTTTTATCATCGATTCCTTCACTTCCCGTAATTTTTTGGCATCTACGGTCTCCCCCAGTTTATCCACTTCGGCATGGACTACCTCCACCAGTCTGTCTACCATATCGGGGTTGCAATCGAAACTTACAGACAGGGTGTATTGCGGCCGGGGGATATCCCCCAAGGATGCCCATGCCCCTACGCCATAGCTACCGCCTTCTTCTTCGCGGATGATATCGTGATAACTCTTTTGCAACAACTGGCCTGCCATACTTACTTTCATGCTGTTTTCAAAAGTATAAGGCAGGCTGCCTTTATATATGATCTTTACCGTGGCCTGGGGGGTCTCCATGTCTTCGGTTACCCGGACCACGGTTTTTCCTTTGGCGGGCCGGTATTTGTGATCGATATAGGTTTCTTTCCTGTTTTCCGCCTTTATGTTGCCTATATATTTTTGGGCCAGTCCCAGTAGTTGCTGTTCGTCAATATCTCCAACGAATACAAAGGTAAAATCGTCAATACCACGGAAACGGTCGGCATATACTTTCTTTATTTTTTCCAGATCTACCCGGTCCAGGTATTCACGGTTAAACAACTGTGTCCTTTTATGATGCGTTGTCAAGGCCATGGACATGGAATCCTCTAAAATGCTTTTTTTGTTTTTTTGCTTCTGCTCCAGGTTTTTGGCTATGCGTTCCAGGGTGAGGTCATAGGCTTCCTCTTCAAACCTCGGAGCTTCAAAGCTGAGGTATATTTTCTGGAACAGCACTTCTATATCTGATTTCGTACTGTTCCCTGACAAAGATTCCGACAGCTCATCTATGGAGAGTCCCAGGGATGTACTTGTACCAGCCAACTTTTTATTTAATGCTATCGCATCAAAACTTCCCAATCCGGATTGGGCGGCTACACCGGTAGCCTCCCCTGCAGAAGGCAGAAGGTCTTTGTCCAACAGGGAATTCCCTCCGGGACTGTATGCTACCATATATATCTCATCCTTGTCATAAGGGGTAGGGAAAATAACCACTTTGGCCCCGTTGGCCAGTTCGTACTGACGCGCATCCAGCCCGGTAATCCCGGTAGTCTTTACTACAGGCTGTTCCTTCAGGCCGGCAGCGATCAGGGGGGTGTCGTCCGTACTGTCGGTATAGGGTTCCGGGTCCAGGGCGGTTACCTTTTTAAAACGTTGTACAAATTCGTCTTTGCCCGGGTGGGGCTTTTCGGAGGAGCCTTTTACGGCCATCAGGATATCCTCTTCTTTGTATACGGTGCCCATATAGTCCAGGATATCCGCATTGGTAATGGTTTCCAGGCGGTCCGCCACATAGTTTACATGCCAGGTTATGTCCGGAAGAGGATTGCCGGTAAAGTAATGCTGGTATAGCCGCTGGGCGTAGGTGTCACTGCTGATCTTATCCTTGTTTTTCAGATAGGAAAGGTTGCTGTTTTTGATGGACAGTTTTGCCCGTTGCAATTCACTTTCCGTAACCCCGTGCCTTACAAACCGGAGGAGTTCGGTAAGGGCAAATTCGAAACTCTCCAATTCCATATCGGTCTTGGGCTGTATGTGAAGCCCCATAATATCCAATGGCCGTACAAAGTTCGAATATGAATAGCCGACAGACAAGGCGGGGCATTCCTTTTTAACGGTCTGTTCCTTGTACCGGTTATTCAAGATATACGAAACCACATTTTTTATCAACTGATCATCCAGGTATTCATATCCCCTCAGATCTTTGACCTTGTTCCTGATTATAAACTCAATACTGGTAGTCCCCACTTCCTTGTCCAGCGACTTGATAAAATGAATATCCCCGTCCAGTGCGATATCAAAGTCCTTTCGTTCGGGCAGGTCTTTTTTCAAGGGAATGGGTGAAAACACCTCTTTTATTTTCGCCTCCATAACATCCACATCGATATCCCCTACCACGATAACCGCCTGCTGGTCGGGACGGTACCACCATTTGTAGTAATCCCGGAGTTCGTCGTATTTAAAATTGTTGACCACGGACATGAGTCCTATGGGCATACGATCGGCATAAACGGAGCCTTTCATTACGCCTTCGGTGTACACCTTTTCCGCAACCCGGAAACCGGGGGTGTTCCCTGTTCTCCACTCTTCATTGATTACCCCCCTTTCGACATCGATCTCTTCCTCGGTAAGGGAGAGGTAACCCGACCAGTCGTGCAGGACCAGCAGGGTGGAATCGAGCAGTTTTTCATTGGTTACGGGGACTTTGCTGATGTTGTATACCGTTTCGTCAAAGGAGGTAAAGGCATTGATTTCAGACCCGAATGTAATCCCGTTTTTTTCCAGGTATTCCATCATGCTTTTTTCCGGGAAATGGACCAGCCCGTTAAAGGCCATGTGTTCGAGAAAGTGTGCCAGCCCCCTTTGTGATTCCTTTTCGAGAACAGACCCCACATTCTGGGCAAAATAAAAGGATGCCCTTTCCTTCGGCTCCTCATTGTGCTTGATGTAATATTTCATGCCATTGGGCAATACCCCCTGCCGGACAGCCGGGTCAAAAGGGACTTTATCCCTGGACTGGGCATTTAAACCGGCTACTACCAACAGTAGCAACCCTGTTATTTTACGTATTCTCATAGACTTATTTTATCTCTGTTATTCCGGCTTTAAGCCAGTTGTAATAGGTTTCCGTATCGGTGTATTTCTGTGAAGGGCCCATCAGTTCCATATCCGGGGTCATGATCACATAATAAGGCTGTGAAGCCGTATGAAAATTGATCGCCTGGAAGGTCGCCCACTTCTCCCCTATGGTCCGGATTTGCTTTACACGGCCCGACTTCAATTGATAATTGAACTGTTTGTCTTCGGGAAGTTCTTTCCTATCGTCAATATACAGGGAGATCAGAACATATTCTTCATTGATCAGGTCGTACACCTTGGGTACACTCCATACATTCTCTTCCATCTTCCGGCAGTTGACACACGCCCATCCCGTAAAATCCAACAATATCGGTTTGTTATTCGCTTTGGCATAGGCCAGGCCTTCGTCAAAGTCCTTAAAACAGTTAATTTCCAAAGGACAATCGCTCACCTGGGGTTTGATACTGTAGAACATCGGTGGCGGAAAACCGCTGAGCAGCCTGAGGTTCGCTCCCCAAACCCCAGGAACCAGGTAAATCACAAAGGCCGTGACCAGCACTCCGGTAGCGATACGTACAAATCCCGGTTTCTTCAAAGGGCCATCATGCGGAAACCTGATCTTGCCGAACAGGTAAACGGCCATCAAAGCAAAGATCACGATCCAGATGCCGATAAATATCTCCCGTTTCAGGAGGCCCCAGTGTTCGACCAAATCGGCATTGGACAAAAACTTAAAGGCCAGGGCCAGTTCCAGGAAGCCCAGCACCACTTTGACCGTGGTCATCCAGCCGCCTGATTTCGGCAAAGAGTTCAGCCAGTTCGGGAACAGGGCAAACAGGGCAAAGGGCAGCGCCAGGGCAAACCCAAAGCCGGTGATACCCGCTGTGAGCTGGGTGGCCCCTCCTTCTGCCGTCAGTGAACCGACCAGTAAAGAGCCCAGTATAGGACCGGTACATGAAAAAGATACGATAGCCAGGGTCAGGGCCATAAAGAAAATGCCGATGATCCCCCCCGCACCAGAGGCCGAATCCATCTTATTCCCCCAGGAGCTGGGCAGGGTCAGTTCGTAATACCCGAAAAAGGAAAAGGAAAAGAACACAAAAATCACAAAGAAGGCGATATTGAGCCACACATTAGTCGAGATCGTGTTCAGTATCTCCGGGTCTATGCTGTCCAGGAAATGGAACGGCAGGCTCAACAGCATATAGATCAATACGATAAACACGCCGTAGAGGATGGCATTGGAAATCCCTTTCTTGCGGTTGCCCGACTGTTTGGTAAAGAAGGAAACCGTTAACGGGATCATAGGGAACACGCAAGGGGTCAGCAAAGCTAACAGCCCTCCCAGAAAGCCCAGCACAAAAATGCCCATAAGGCCGCTTCCGCCGCTTTGGCCCTGTGTACCCGTGTTTAACGCTTCCGGGTTTTTAAGGTCCAGTTTTAAGCTTTTGGACAAAAGGGCACTCTTTTCATCCACTTCCAGTTGTTTCACTTCTGCCTTACCCCCATCCAGCGAAAAGGCCAGGTCGGCATTGTCAAAAATACAACTTTGGTCGTCACAGGCCTGGTATTCTACCAGTCCCCGTATCGCCTTGAGACCGGGCTTCAGCAGTTTGATCTTTTGTTTGAAAACGGCTTCCCCGTCAAAATAGGAAAGCTCCATGTCGAAGATATTGTCGTATTCCGTATACGATTCACTTTCTTCCAGGTCCCCGACCAGTTCGTAATCCTCCCCTGCCCCTTCAAAGGTAAAGGAGGTCGGGATGGGGCCGTCTCCGGGGATATCTGTAGTATACAGGTGCCAGTGTTCTATGATGGAGGCTGTCATGACCAGCTGGTATTCGGTGTCAGACAGCTTTTCTACCGAGGTATTCCACGTCACCTGCCCGGCCTGTGGGAAAACCGCGTTCAATAACAATCCGGCCACTAAAGAAAAAAGATACTTCATCAGTTCATGTTTTTTATAAGCGCTTTTTTAGAGCATCTTTAAAAAGGATTTCATTGACTAAAAAATGTCCTGCCTGCCTGCCGGCGAGGCAGGTTTGCGCCGGCGCACTACCCGGCCCCTTCACTAAAAACAACCCCGGCTGTTTTGGCTCACAAAGCTTCTTATTTATATAAAGGTGTTCGTTATCATAGGTTTCTTAAGGTCCGTCCTATAAAATCCTGTCAAACAATTTTTTCAGATCGGGGGAAGAAGGACGGGGGGCATTGGACGATACTATAGTTCCCTCAGGATCGATCAGTATAAAATGAGGTATTCCTGCTATCAGATATGCTGTGACAAATTCCGACTCAAAGGCATTATCGGCCAGTAATTGTATACCTTTGAGCTCTTTTTCTTCTATCATGGCCCTCCATTTGTCATGGTCTTTTTCCTGGTCTATGGAAATGCTTACAAATTCGATGTTCTTATCCCGGTACTCTTCCTCCGCTTTCTTTAAAAACGGTATTTCCGCCCTACACGGCCCGCACCAGGTAGCCCATACATCGATATAGACATATTTTCCCTTAAGGTCGTCCAGCGAGGTGGTCCCCCCCGCATAATTTTCGTAGTCCGTAAACCCGGGCGACGGATTCCCTTTGGCCAGGGCCCTTAAGCCGTTGTACATTTTTTCGATCTCAGCATTGTTGTCCTTATCCGTAGAGGCCGCTTTAAAAGCCGTATAATATTCTTCGCGTTCGTTCTCATCCACGTAAGTAATAGAACTACGTACCGCACCAAACAACATCTTGTTCCTGATGGCTTCATTGGAAATAGTTTCCAGAGCCTTTAAATAGGCAAATGCCACAGGCAATGAATCCTGTTTCACCAGTTTATGAGCTTCTTCAGCGTAATGGCGGTTCAACACTTCCTTGTAAGCCTGGGAAAAATTATAATCCTCTTCACGGTTATAATCTATGTCATCCAGTTCGTCCAAAAATCCGTCCGACACTTTAAAATCCTCGTTTTGGGTAACATAACCATGCCAATTCTCATATTCCTGCAACGTTTGTAAATACTCATAATCCAGGTTCCTCTTTTCCTTTTTCATAAAATCCTCGCTTATGCCCCCTTTCATCGAGTCGAGCGCCCCGGTCAACGTTTTTCTTATCCGGTCATTAGCTTCTTTAAACTCCATCTCCTGCTGCTGAAAAAACAGCTTGGGGTCTTTCCCCATTAAATCGGCCTGGGTTTTTCTTTTTAATATCAGATACTCGCTTGGGGCTGAACCTTTACCCGAAATGGCCAGTGTGTTCTGAAAATCGGCGGCATCCCCGTTTATGGCAATATCGCTTCCTTTGCCCAGGTACAACTGCAGGCCTCCCAGTGTAAAATGCCCTCCGAGTTTTTCCCGGATGGTATCGGAAAAACTGCCGTCTTCACGGAGTTCCAACCTTTTTGAAAATTTCATGTCCGCAGAGTAAAGCGTCAATTCTTTTTCCACATTTTTTATTTTACCCGATACCACGGCGTAATCCACAGGGGTTTTCGTACAGGAAACCGCAAAAAGCACCAGGCCCGACAGGGTGTAAATCGTTTTTTTCATCTGTTTTGTTTTTTTATAATCTGTTAATTTTTAATGATGAACCCTAATTACAGTGATATATTGACTTCCCAGTTGCCTTCGCTGTAAATGTCAAAAACCGCCTGGTGGGTAAAGGTGCCCAGCTGAATTTCCACCTCTACAAATTCCAGGGGGAACCGGGGCGAAGTAAACACTATTCCATTCCGGTTCTCCGTTACGGAATTATTCCGGTCCTTTACTGCAATTCCACTGGAAACCATATTACCATTGGCATATACATTGATCCTCACCTGGTTGATATCGCCCGCATTCTTCCGGAAAGAAATGTTACGGACGTCCCGTTGGGTGATAACCTTATAGGCTTCCTTATGGGTACCTATATACTCTCCCTTTTTAAAAAAGCCCCTTTTAACCGTATTTTCTCCTGATCCCGACTTTTGAACCAGTTCTCCCTCACCATGCATATCGCCCTTTGTAAACTCTCCCGTATATACAGAACCATCCCCCCAGGTATAAATGCCGTAACCATGCAACTGCCCTTTCCTGAACCCGCCTTCATACCTATCGGTTTCTCCCCAGGCCTGTCCTTTACCATGGGCCAGGCCCTTTTTACAATCACCTTCGTATTTCTGGTTTAAGCGGGAATCCTTTACCACGCACTCTTGCGCTGATAACCAGTTAGCTGTAAAAAACAGTACGAATATTCCTAATACTTTTTTTTTCATATTGATATTTGTTTATTCACTTATTGTTCACTATTGTGCCTTGCCGTTGTTTTTAACAGGGCAACGGAATGCTCAGGGGTAATCTCTCGGATTTTGTTGTATATCCGGGTTAAAGATCAATACGGCATCCGGGATCGGAAATACCCAATTGTTGTCTTCGGGCCTCAATATATAGGTTTCCCCTTTCATGGTATGGGTAACGGTAGTGGCGAATTCCGGTTCCAGGTTAAGGCGCTTAAGGTCGAACAGGCGTATACCGGTAAAGAGCATTTCCCTCCTTCGTTCATCGAGTACAAAGGCCAGTGTTTCCCGGTCTGAAGCAAAGTCGGAACCGGTTAAGTCTTCATATACCTCCCCGGGCAATCTCTTGGAACGGAGCAGGTTTATATCGTTGAGCGCTTTGGCCCCGGCCCCCAACCTCGCGTGGCATTCGGCCCGAACCAGGTACATTTCCGGAACAGAGGTATTAATACTTGCCGTAAAAGAGCCTCCATTCGAATAACGTCCTTCTACGCATTCCCCCGTGATATAACAAGGTGTTCTTAGTAATCTGGCAAGCCGGTAATCCCCGGGGTCGTAAAGTTCCTGCAACTCATCTGACAGCCATACGGTAAAAGGAAATCCGGCCCCCATATAACTGCCCATGTATTGTTCGGTCCTGATGGGTGCATTGTTCTCTTCACCTTCCGCTTCCGCTTCCAAAGCAGCATAATCTGTCAATTGCCCATTCCGGGCAATAGCCCTGTCCGCGTTTAAAAGCGCTTTCTCATAATCACCTGCAAACAGGTAGTACCTGGCCAGCAAGGCATAGGCTGCCGTTTTATCCGGGCGGGCAAAATTAACCGCTTTGTCAGGCAGGTCGGCAACGGACTCTTCCACCTCTTTTATTATAAAATCGTAGACCTCCTGTACGGAAGAGCGCAAAGGTGTGTCTCCCGAGGCATCGGGTACGGTAACCAGGGGGACCCCCGGGTCTGAAGCCGCCGATACCGGGTTGTACTGCCTGGCAAACAGATTGACCAGCAGCCAGTATTCAAACGACCTGCCCACACGGGCTTCGGCCTTTATGCGTTGCCTGTCTGCCGCTACGCCGTTCCCCGTTACCGGGGCATCATCTATCCCGTCGATGATCACATTATAAGTATATATAAAATTATAAGGTGTCTGCCAGGCTCCGGGAACGCTTCCTTCCCGGTATAAATCGCCTGCCCATCTATAGAACTTAAATTGCGGATTATCGGGGGTTACATTTTCATCATCTTCAAGTTCGTACGGAAAGAAATCATCGGAACTGAAATACAGTTCATCTCCAAACGACCTGTGATCGTTCAGATCATTCAGCAATAAATCATATTCACCTACCTCCCGGGGAATAATCTGCCCCTTAGGTTCTACATCCAGGTAATCATCACATGCCCCCGTTGCCAGTAACCCGGCGAATATGAATAGTCTATATCGTGTTTTCATATTTGTTTGAATTTTGAGGTCCGAAGCCGGAAGTCTGAAGTTAATTTTACTCCTGACTTCGGACTTCCGACTTTTTCATTATTCCTCAATGTGTAAACTAACAATGTCTTTGTTTCAATAGTTCGTTAAAAAATTAAGCGGCGATGGTGCCGTATAGTAAAAGTTCGTTGATATATTTCTGATTTTTGTTCAAGTGTGGGTTGATCCCAAAGGTTGAAAAAAATCGGTTCATGAGTAAAGCGTTGTGGTTCATGGTCTTGATGTCTGTCATAGAGAACGCTCCGCGTTGTTCTTTGGGAATGTTTAACCAGTGAGCTGCCTTGGCGAGATTGGTAGCGGTCAGTGCCATATTGAAGTGGAAGTCGAGTTTGTTCTCACTACGGGCCTGACAGTTTTCCAGTGTGGTATGTTGTTTGGCATCCCGATAGATGAACTCGATCTGGAAACGTAGGCGGTAATACTTCACTATGGTTGTTGCATTGAATGTTGTGTTGGTAGAAAAATACAGCTTATATTTTTTCCCACAAGGTACCCGTACCACCCTGATATTGCGTTCCAAGGCTACCGAATAGAGTACGGCAGTCATGGCCAGAGTCCCGTCTTCCAGTTCCACGGTTTGGAAATGGTCATCACGGATGTCTTTATGTATGACTTTACCATCATATTTTTTGGGCCTGCCCCTGCCGCTTTTTTTGGGGCCAAGGTAGAGGTCTCTGAGATTGGCATCGTCCCGCAGCCTACCCACAAAATGGAATCCTGCCCCACAAACAGTATCGATAAAGGTCTTCTTGGTGAACCAGGCATCGGCTACCACCACACGGGAGAGTCCGGATAAGCTATTGCTGGAGGTAGCGAAACAGTCCGCATAAAGTTCGGCCAGTGATTTATCACAAGACGCATCGGTTAGCGTCTGGCGGGCATCCAAGTGAAAACCGGTATGGTTGTCCACATCAATGGCGGCCATGCCCAGGAGTTCCAGTCCGCGTTTGACCCCTCCGGCCTGTCCTGACCAGAAATAGCCGAGCCCCGGGGTTTTCTTGCCTGATTTGGCAATGTAACTGGGATCGATGGCAATCACGTAATGTCCGCTGCCGTGCTGTTGGACCAGTTCTTTATTGAACCCAAGGAAATCGAAAGGCTTTTCGAATTGGATACGAAAACGCTGTTCACTATATTTGCTGTATCTTTCCAATTGTCGGAAGTTGATACGGCCCTTGATGGACAAGAACAGGGTGAAAGTCTCCACCATGAAACGCTGCCTGGAGGCGTTGATATTTTGCATATTAAACAATATGTTGACTATCTATGTTTTGTATAGGTTATAACCCTTGGTGACCATATCTTATAAACGTCTTGGAAAATACTATTAAAATACTGAAAACCAATTGTTTATTAAAATTTTCTCATCCCTTTTTATACACTTATTTCATTATAAATCAGAAACTTTTATCAAAG
Source organism: Sinomicrobium halophytocola (assembly GCF_052983395.1). Taxonomy (NCBI): domain Bacteria; kingdom Pseudomonadati; phylum Bacteroidota; class Flavobacteriia; order Flavobacteriales; family Flavobacteriaceae; genus Sinomicrobium; species Sinomicrobium halophytocola. The sequence goes on along the minus strand of NZ_JBRKIT010000029.1, from coordinate 15 downwards.
TGTAACACAGTATTG